>URQJ01000240.1 GCA_900549945.1 uncultured Oscillospiraceae bacterium | reverse complement strand
CCTCCGGCAACCCTTCATGCTCGGGACGGTTCACGACGAGCAGCGTGCGGCCCGCAAGCAGATCGGAAAGCGCCGCGCAGGCCGCCTCGAAATCGCTGCCCGCGCGGTCGAGCTTGTTGACAAACGCCACGCACGGCAGCTTCAAGCGCTGCACGGCGCCGAGCAAAACCTCGGTCTGCGCCTGCACGCCTTCGACGGCGGAGATGACGAGCACCGCGCAGTCGAGCACCGAAAGCGCCCGCTCCACCTCGCTGATGAAATCGGCGTGACCGGGCGTGTCGATCAGATTGACGACGGCCGTCTCCGTCTCGAGCACGGCGTCCGCCGTTTTGACCGAGATGCCGCGCGTCCTTTCGACCGCCAGCGTATCGGTCTGCGCGGTGCCGAGGTCGACCGCCCCGGCCGATCGGAGCGCACCGCCGTAAAACAGAAGCTGTTCCGTCAAGCTCGTCTTGCCCGCGTCCACGTGCGCGAGAACGCCGATGTTGATTTTTCTTTTCATGCCTTTGCCCCCCTGCTGCGCGCCGCTCGATGCCTCAAAAAGCCGCGCCTGCCGCCCGCCGCCGGCGCTTTCCGCCGCGCATATTAAGCCTATCTGTATCATACAGGAACGCGGCGGTTTTTTCAAGCCTTCCGCAGACGGTGCAAAACCGCCTCCGAAATTTTACTGTTTACACCGAGCCCTTTATATGCTATGATTAAAAAATATACATGCCGGGCGGCAGACAGCCGCGGCAAATTTTTTGTAGGAAAGAAAGGTTATTTTTTCTCAAATGGACAGTCACAGTACAGGGTTAATCGTCACCATCATCATTATGATCATCTTGTCGGCGTATTTTTCCGCGACGGAGACGGCGTTCTCCTCTCTGAACCGCATCCGCATCAAGAACCTTGCGGAAAGCGGCAACCGGCGCGCGAAGCTCGCCTACCGCCTCGCCGGAAACTACGACGAGCTGATCTCCTCCGTACTCGTAGGCAACAACATCGTCAACATCACGGCCTCGTCCGTCGCCACGGTCCTGTTCATCCAGATGCTCGGCGGCAGCGCCGGCCCCACGGCCTCTACCGTAGCCATGACGATCATCATCCTGATCTTCGGTGAGGTCACGCCGAAAAGCATCGCCAAGGAATCGCCCGAGGCGTTCGCGATGTTTTCCGCGCCGATCATCAACGTGCTCATTTATGTGTTCAAGCCCATCAATTTCCTGCTCGTCGGCATCAAAAAGCTGGTTTCCCGCTTCATCAAGGTCTCCGACGACCGCACGATCTCGGAAAGCGAGCTGCTCACGATCGTCGAGGAGGCCGAGCAGGAGGGCGGCATCAACGCCAATGAAAGCACGCTGATCCACAACGTCATCGAGTTCGACGATCTGGAGGCGATCGACATCTTCACGCCCCGCGTCGATGTGGAGGCGATCCCCGCAGACAGCGATGTGGAGGATATTGCGCAGCTGTTCATTCAGACGGGCTTTTCCCGCCTGCCCGTCTATGAGGAATCGATCGACAATATCATCGGCCTGATCAATGAAAAGGACTTCCACAACTACGTGGTGCGCGGCGGCGCGGCACTCGAGAGCATTGTCAAGCCCGTCGAATTCATCCCGCCGTCGATGAAGATCTCCGTCCTTTTGAAGCTGCTCCAGAAAAACAAGTCGCACCTCGCGGTCATCGTCGACGAATTCGGCGGCACCGAGGGTATCGTGACGCTCGAGGACATCATCGAGGAGCTGGTCGGCGAAATCTGGGATGAGCACGACCGGGTGGTCGAATCGTTCCGAAAGCTCAGCGAGAACGTGTACCTCGTGGACTGCTCGACCGACCTCGACGAGATGTTCGCCTTCTTCTGCATCAAGGCGGAAACCGAGGCCTCCACAATCAACGGCTGGGTGATCGAGCAGCTCGACCGCATCCCGGAAAAGGGCGACAGCTTCGATTTCGAAAACCTGCACGTCGCCGTGGAGGAGACGGAGTACCAGCGCACCACGCGCGTGCGCATCACCGTCACGCCGAAGCCCGAGGCGCCGGCAGAGGAAGGCTGAGCCGCTTCTCCCGCCGCGCGCGAATGCAAGTAAAAACATAAACGGCGCTTTTTGAAAGCGCAGGCCCGCCGCCCCGGTTCTTCCCGGTGCGGCGGGCTCTTTTTTTGTTTATTCTCCCGGCCTGTGCTTTTCGATGAAAGAGACGCGGGCGGGGCGGCGGGTGCGCTCGCTCTGCACGTCGTTTGCGGAAAAGTGCATGTACTCGCCGTCGCCGGCCGGGCGCCATTCCGGCAGGCCGGGGCCGTTCGGGTCGCCGCGGCGGACAAAATTCACCCAATAGCGGCCCATCTGCGCCGAAAGCGCATACTGCGGCCGCCCCTTTTTGACGTCCATCGCGCCGCCCTCCACCGTACTGCTGCCGAGCACGTCGAGCGTGCCGAACACATAAAACAGCTCCGCCGAGTGCGTCGCGCCGACGAAGGTGCCGTCCTGCAGCAAGATCGGCTCCGTAAAGTAATACTGGTAGACCGGGCAGGGGTGGACGCGGCTCAGAGTGCGCAGCACGTGGCGGATGTTGACGAACGCGAAATCGCGCTGCACATCAAGCGCCGCCCTGCGGAAATTCTCCGGCGTGAAATTATAGAGCGCGCAGAACTCGCCGTAGTCCGCGCCGAAATACCGCTTCGCGTCGGCCTCAAACGATTCGAAGGTTTCACCGTTCACCGGGGCGAACAGCCCCTCGTCCGCATTGGAGCCGATCAGAACGGGCACCTGCCCGATGCGCCCCGTAAGAAACGCGCTGTACGGGTCCTCGCGCAGCACATAGCCGTCCACAACGGGCCGGAGACGCAGCGCGCCCGGCTCCGGCCTTGTCGCGGCCAAAATGTCCTCCACCGGCTTTGCGCGCATCTCCTCTATCGACGCGCAGCCCAGCTTTTTCTGTATCTCAAGGCCGTGTGCCTCCGCCTCGGCTTTCGTTCGCGCGCCGGGACGCGGGCCGCCGCTTTGCAGCACGGCCGCGCTGTACAGGCCG
>URQJ01000239.1 GCA_900549945.1 uncultured Oscillospiraceae bacterium | reverse complement strand
CAGCTTCGCATACGCGCGCTGACGGCCGCGGGAAAGCGCTGCGAAAGCTCTGTGTTTGACACGGCGCAGGCGGCGCGGGACTACGCCGCGCGCCGCGGCATCCGCGAGGTGCTCGAAATCGGATTGGAGGGAAACGCATGAAGCCGCTGAGAATCGCCCTCACGAAGGGCCGGCTGGAACGTGACACAGTCGCCGCCCTCGAGCGGATCGGCCTCAACTGCACGCAGGTGCGCGAGAAGGGCCGCCGGCTGATTCTGCCCGTCGGAAACGGGGAGATCGAGGCCGTGCTCGCGAAGGCCGCGGACGTCATCACGTATGTGGAAAACGGCGTGTGCGACCTCGGCGTCGTCGGCAAGGATACGATCATGGAAAACGGCAGCCATTTCTTCGAGATCCTCGACCTCGGCTTCGGCCGCTGCCGCTTTGCGCTCGCCTGCAAAAAGGGCTTCGATTTTTTCAGCGGCTACCGGGCGAAAACCGTTGCGACGAAGTACCCGAACATCGCGCGCCAGTTCTTTGAAAGCCGCGCGATGGACGTGCGCATCATCAAGATCGAGGGCTCGGTGGAGCTCGCGCCGCTGCTCGGGCTGGCCGACGGCATTGTCGATATTGTGGAAACCGGCGCGACGCTGCGCGAGAACGGGCTCGAGGTTGTGGAGACCATTACGCAGATTTCGGCGCGCCTGATCGCAAACACCGCGAGCCTCAAGCTGCGCAAGGCGGAGATCGAAACGCTTGCCGCGCAGCTCGAGCGCTCCATCGCCGAAAACAGAGGGGAGAAAACCGTATGATTCGTATAGCCAAGGGCGACCGCGCGTACTGCGAGCGCTTCATCCAGAGCCTCAAGGACCGCGTGCGCGAGAACGACCGCAGCGTGGAGGACGGCGTCGCCGCGATCCTCCGGGACGTGCGCGACAACGGCGACCGCGCCGTGCGGGCGTATTCCGAAAAGTTTGACGGCTGGGTGCCGGATTCGCTCGAGATCTCGATGGAGGAGATCGAGCGCATCATGCAGGACTGCGACCCCGATTTTCTCGCCGCGATGGAGCGCGCCGCGGAGAACATCCGCGCGTTCCATGCGCGCCAGAAGCAGCAGAGCCGCATCGACCCCGAGCGAAACGGCGTGCTGATGGGCCAGCGCGTGCGCGGCCTGCACCGCGTCGGCGTCTATGTGCCGGGCGGTACGGCGGCGTACCCGTCCTCCGTGCTGATGAACGTGATTCCGGCGAAGATCGCCGAGGTCGGCGAGATCGTGATGGTCACGCCGCCGGGTCGCACCGGCAAGCCGGATAAGAACATTTTGGCCGCCGCGAAGATCGCCGGCGTGGACCGCGTGTTTCTGATCGGCGGCGCGCAGGCCGTGGCGGCGCTCGCCTACGGCACCGAGAGCGTGCCGAAGGTCGATAAGGTCGTCGGCCCGGGCAATATCTTCGTCGCGACGGCGAAAAAGCTCCTTTACGGCACGATCGACATCGATATGATCGCCGGCCCGAGCGAGATCCTCGTGATCGCCGACTCGAGCGCGCGGCCCGAATACCTCGCGGCCGACCTGATGAGCCAGGCCGAGCACGACCGCATGGCCTCGGCG
Organism: uncultured Oscillospiraceae bacterium; assembly: GCA_900549945.1. Taxonomy (GTDB): domain Bacteria; phylum Bacillota; class Clostridia; order Oscillospirales; family Acutalibacteraceae; genus Hominenteromicrobium. Next base: position 1,437 of record URQJ01000239.1, on the reverse strand, counting down.
ATCCTCATCACGCCCGACGAGGCGCTCGCACAGGCGACGGCGGCCGAGATCGAGCGCCAGATGGAGACGCTCTCGCGCCGCGAAATCATCCGCGAGTCGATCGATAATTTCGGCGCGATCATCGTCTGCGAAAGTCTGGCGGAGGCCGTCGACTTTGCGAACGAGCTCGCGCCGGAGCACCTCGAGGTCTGCTGCGAGAACCCGCTCGAGTACATCGGGAAGCTCGACAACGCTGGCTCCGTTTTTCTCGGGAACTACTCGCCCGAGCCGCTCGGCGACTACTTCGCCGGCCCGAACCACGTGCTGCCCACAAGCGGCACGGCGCGCTTCTTCTCGCCGCTTTCGGTCGACGATTTCATCAAGAAGTCGAGCTTCATCTACTATACGAAGGACGCGCTGCTCGCGGCCGCCGACGACATCATCCGCATCGCGGAGACCGAGGAGCTGACCGCGCACGCGAATTCGATCGCCGTGCGCCGGGACATGCCGTGACGCGCCTGCGAGACGAAGCGCTTTGACCGCAGCCAGTTCCGCCGGAAGGTTCGGCGGCGCCTGCGCAATGGGAAAATCCATACGGAAAGGGAAGGCTTCCAAAAGCGGGAGCCGGGGCAGAACCATGTATGAACTGAACGATAAGATCCGCGATCTCGAGCCGTATGCGCCGATCGCGGGCAACTATAAGATCCGGCTGGATGCAAACGAATCGTTCCTGCGCCTGCCGGAGTCGATCATGGCGGGCGCGCTGCACGCAACGTTCTCCGTCGAGCTGAACCGCTACCCGGACCCGACGGCGAAGGGGCTGTGCGCGGCGTTTGCGCGCGCGTACGGCGTCGATGCGGCGCATGTCGCGGCGGGAAACGGCTCGGACGAGCTGATCTCCGTCATTTTCCAGAGCTTCCTCCAGAAGGGGGACGCATACGCGACGGTCGCGCCGGATTTCTCGATGTACGATTTTTACGGCTACATCGCGGAATGCCGTGGCGTGGCGATCGAAAAAAACGAAAATTGGACGATAGATGTTGACAAGGTGATCGAAACCTGCAACAATGAGCGTGTAAAGCTGCTGATTTTCAGCAATCCCTGCAACCCGACGTCGCTCGGCCTCGACCGGGCGGCGGTGCGCCGGATCATATCGGGCGTTTCGGCGCTCGTCGTGCTCGACGAGGCGTACATGGATTTCTGGGAGGAATCGATGCTGCAGGAGGCCGCGGAATACGACAACCTGCTGGTGCTCAAAACCTGCTCGAAGGCGTTCGGACTGGCGGCGCTGCGCGTGGGCTTCGCGGTCGGCTGTGAAAAACTGATCCGCGCCGTGAAAGCGGTCAAATCGCCGTACAACGTCAACGCGCTTTCCCAGCGCATGGCGGAGGTCGTTTTGAACAGCCGCGGCGAGTGCGGGGCGGCCACGCGCCGGCTTTTGCTCGCGCGCGACGAGCT
>URQJ01000238.1 GCA_900549945.1 uncultured Oscillospiraceae bacterium | reverse complement strand
TGTAGGCCGCGACCTCCAGCGCATACCCGCACAGCTCGGAGACCGGCGCGCTGCCCGTAATCACGGCATTTCCACCCGCGGTCTCCGGCGGCGCGCTTTCGGCGCACAGCCGCTGCAAATCGGCGAGCGCGCGGCCGACGTGCTGCTGCGGAATCTCGAGACGGAATTCGTACCACGGCTCGAGCAAAACGCTTTTGGCGCTTAAAAGGCCGTGGCGCACCGCGCGGTAGGTGGCCTGTCGGAAATCGCCGCCCTCGGTGTGCTTCAAATGCGCGCGCCCGGCGACGAGCGAAATTTTCATATCGGTGACCGGCGAGCCGGTCAGCACGCCGGGAAAGCTGCGCTCCTCCAGATGCGTCAAAATCAGCCGCTGCCAATTGCGGTCGAGCACATCCTCACTGAGGCGCGAGGCAAAGCGCAGCCCGCTGCCGCGCGGGCCCGGCTCGAGCAGCAGGTGTACCTCGGCGTAATGCCGCAGCGGCTCGAAATGCCCCATACCCTCGACCGGCGCCTCGATCGTCTCGCGGTAGACGATGCTGCCCGGCCCAAACGTGACCGCCATGCCGAAGCGGTCGAGCAGAAGCCGCTGCAGCACCTCGAGCTGCACCTCGCCCATGAGCTGCACATGCAGCTCGCGCAGCTGCTCGTTCCACACGACATGGAGCTGCGGGTCCTCCTCCTCCAAAAGCCGCAGGCGCTGCACCGCCGTGTGCGGCTCGCAGTCTGCGGGCAGAATCACCTGATATGTGAGAAAGCTCTCGAGCACCGGCGCGGGCGTATCCGGCTCCGCGCCGAGGCCCTCGCCCGGATACGTTTTCGTCAGCCCCGTCACGGCGCAGACGCCGCCGGCCGGTACTGCTTCCGCAAGCTGGAATTTCCCACCCGAGTAGATGCGGAGCTGGTCGGCCTTCTCCGACCACGCCTTCTCCCCCGTGCCGCCCGAAAGCACCGCCTTGACGGGCAGTGTGCCGCCCGTCACCTTGAGGTAGGTCAGCCGCGCGCCCTGCGCGTCGTGCCCGATCTTGTAGACCTTCGCGCCGAATGCCGCCGGATACTGCGGCGCGCGCGCGTATTTTTCGAGCCCGCGCAGAAACGGCTCCACACCCTCGAGCTTCAGGGCGGAGCCGAACCAGCAGGGGAAGAGCTTTCGCGCCGCAATCAGCGGCCGAATGGCCTCCGCCTCCACGCGCCCCGTCTCCAGATATGCGGCGAGCGTTTCCTCGCTGCACATGGCAACGTTTTCCAGAAAATCGCCGCTCTCTGTGGAAAAGTCCACGCAGCCGTCGGAAAGGCCGCTTTGCAGCGATGCGAGCAGCGCCTGCCGGTCCGCGCCGCTGAGATCCATCTTGTTGACGAAAATGAACGTGGGCACCGCGTAGCGCTCGAGCAGCCGCCAGAGCGTGCGCGTATGGCTCTGCACGCCGTCCGTGCCGCTGACGACGAGCACGGCGTAATCGAGCACCTGCAAAGTGCGCTCCATCTCGCTCGAAAAATCGACGTGGCCGGGCGTGTCCAGCAGCGTGAGCTCCGCCTGCCCGAGCGGCAGCACAGCCTGCTTCGAGAAAATCGTGATCCCGCGCTCGCGCTCCTGCACGTCGGTGTCGAGAAAGGCGCTCTGGTGGTCGACGCGCCCGAGCTTCCGGAGCTGTCCGCCCGCGTAGAGCATCGCCTCCGAAAGCGTCGTTTTTCCGGCGTCGACGTGCGCCAGTATGCCCAGAATCAGCTTTTTCATCGATTTTCCCAGTCCTTTCGCTTGGCTTTCCGCCTTTGCAGCCGCACGCATCCTTTCGCGCGCGCCGCCGCTTCCGCCTTGTTCCTGCGGCTATTATACCATTTTCCGCGCCGCCTGACAACATCGCGCGCCTTTCCCGCGTTTTTTCTCGGCAAAGCCCTTGCAAGTTTCGCCCGCATTTGCTATAATAAATTCAGTTTTTTTACCGGGCCGCAGGACGCCCGTTTTTTTGTTTGTTTTGCGGCCAAAAACAGGGATGCGAAAGGGGCAGTATGTTTATGAGGAAAATCGGTTTTGACAGTCAGAAGTACATCCGCTTGCAGTCGGAGCACATCCGCGAGCGCATCAGCCAGTTCGGCGGCAAGCTGTATCTCGAATTCGGCGGCAAGCTCTTCGACGATTACCACGCTTCCCGCGTGCTGCCCGGCTTCGAGCCGGACAACAAGATCAAAATGCTCTTAGAGCTCAAGGATCAGGCCGAGATCGTGATCGCGATCAACGCGAACGACATCGAGAAGAACAAGCGCCGCGGCGACCTCGGCATCACCTACGATACCGACGTGATCCGCCTGATCGACGTTTTCCGCGGTTTCGGCCTGTACGTCGGCAGCATCGCGCTGACGCAGTACGCCGACCAGCCCTCCGCCGAAATCTTCGAAAAGCGCATGACGGCGCTCGGCCTAAAGGTGTACCGCCTGTACCGCATCCCGAATTACCCGGCCGACATCAAGCTGATCGTCAGCGACGAGGGCTACGGCCGCAGCGATTATATCGAGACGACGCGGTCGCTCATCGTCGTCACCGCGCCCGGCCCCGGCAGCGGCAAAATGGCGACCTGCCTCTCGCAGCTCTACCACGAGCACAAGCGCGGCATCAAGGCCGGCTACGCGAAGTTTGAGACGTTCCCGATCTGGAACCTGCCGCTCAAGCACCCCGTGAACCTCGCCTACGAGGCCGCGACCGCCGATCTCAACGACGTGAACATGATCGACCCCTTCCACCTCGAGGCGTACGGCGAGACGACCGTCAACTACAACCGCGACATCGAGATTTTCCCGGTGCTGCGCGCGATTTTCGAGCGCATCTACGGCGAGTGCCCGTATAAGAGCCCGACGGATATGGGCGTCAACATGGCGGGGCTTTCGATCGTCGACGACGCGGTGTGCCGCGAGGCCTCAAAGCAGGAGATCATCCGCCGCTATTTCAAGACGGCGTGCCTCGTGCGGCAGGGCCTTTCCGCTGAGGAGGAGCTGAACAAGATCGAGCTTCTGATGCGTACGCTCGACGTAGAGCCCGAAAACCGCGGCGTCGTGCCGGCGGCACTCGCCGTTGCCGAGCGGACCGGCGAGCCGG
>URQJ01000237.1 GCA_900549945.1 uncultured Oscillospiraceae bacterium | reverse complement strand
GGTGGCGGTCATCGGCCCGCTGCGCATGCGTTACGCGCGCACGGCGGCACAGACCGCATACATCGCAGAGCGCGTCGGCGAGATGCTCACGCGGGTTCTGCGGGAAGAATAGAAAGGGGCGTTATTTATGGCAGAGGAAACAAAGGCCTGTCCCGAAGAGGAGACAGAGAAGCAGACCGAGCCGGCCGCAAAGGCTGAGGATAAAAAGAAGAAGAAGGAAAAGGCGGAGAAGATCCCGAAGGCGGATTACGACCGCCTGCAGGCGGAGTTCGACAGCCACAAGCAGCAGCACCTGCGCGTGCTCGCCGAATACGACAACTTCCGCAAGCGCTCGCAGAACGAGAAAAGCGGCGTGTACAACAACGCGATTTCCGATGCGGTCAACGCGATTCTGCCGGTGGCCGACAACATCGACCGCGCGCTCGCGCAGGAGAATGCCTCCGCGGAGGATATGCGCAAGGGCGTCGAGATGATCGCGAACCAGTTCAAGGCGTGCTTCGAGAAGCTCGGTATCGCGGAGATCGGCGCGGTCGGCGAATCGTTCGACCCGAATTTCCACAACGCGGTGTCGCACATTGAGGACGAGAGCCTCGGCGAAAACGTGATCGCGGCGGTGTTCCAGAAGGGCTACAAGCTCGGCGACAAGGTCGTGCGCCACGCGATGGTGCAGGTTGCAAACTGATCCGCACCGGTTCGGCAAATTCGCACTGTACGCCGGGAAGCCGGCGGGCAGCGGTTTATATTATCATTTGAAATCAAGTATTCTTTATTAAAAGGACGGTAATTATTATGGCAAAGACAATTGGTATTGACCTCGGTACTACAAACTCGTGCGTCGCCGTGATCGAGGGCGGCGAGCCGGTCGTCATCGCTAACGCGGAGGGCGCGAGAACGACGCCGTCTGTCGTCGCCTTCTCCAAGACGGGCGAGCGCATGGTCGGTCAGGTGGCAAAGCGCCAGGCGATCACGAACCCGGACAGAACGATTTCCTCCATTAAGCGCGAAATGGGCACCGACCACAAGGTGACGATCGACGGCAAGCACTATACCCCGCAGGAGATCTCCGCAATGACGCTCCAGAAGCTCAAGGCGGACGCGGAGGCGTACCTCGGCGAGCCGGTCACGAGCGCGGTCATCACGGTTCCGGCATACTTCACCGACGCGCAGCGTCAGGCGACGAAGGACGCGGGCAAGATCGCGGGCCTCGACGTAAAGCGCATTATCAACGAGCCGACGGCGGCGGCGCTGTCCTACGGCATCGATAAGGAAGACGACCAGAAGATCATGGTCTACGACCTCGGCGGCGGCACGTTCGACGTCTCGATCATCGAGATGGGCGACGGCGTGCAGGAGGTTCTCGCCACGGCCGGCAACAACCGCCTCGGCGGCGACGACTTCGACAAGCGCGTTATGGACTGGATCGTCGGCAGCTTCAAGGTTTCCGACGGCATCGACCTCTCGGGCGACAAGATGGCCATGCAGCGCATCAAGGAGGCGGCGGAGAAGGCGAAGATCGAGCTTTCCGGCATGACGAGCGCGTCGATCAACCTGCCGTTCATCACGGCGGACGCGACCGGCCCGAAGCACCTCGACCTCACGCTTTCGAGAGCGAAATTCAACGAGCTGACGGCCGACCTCGTCGAGCAGACGATGGGCCCGGTGCGTCAGGCGCTGAGCGATTCCGGCCTCTCCATCAATGAGATCAACAAGGTTCTCATGGTCGGCGGCTCCTCGAGAATCCCGGCCGTGCAGGAAGCTGTTAAAAAGCTCATCGGCAAGGAGCCGTTCAAGGGCATCAACCCGGATGAGTGCGTCGCGATCGGCGCCGCGCTGCAGGCCGGCGTGCTCGGCGGCGAGGTGCAGGGCCTCCTGCTGCTCGACGTCACCCCGCTTTCCCTCGGCGTTGAGACGATGGGCGGCGTTATGACGAAGATTATCGAGCGCAACACGACGATCCCGACGAAGAAGAGCCAGATCTTCTCCACGGCGGCCGACGGCCAGACGCAGGTTGAGGTCAACGTGCTGCAGGGCGAGCGCGAGTTTGCCCGCGACAACAAGCAGCTCGGCCTCTTCAAGCTCGACGGCATCGCCCCGGCCCCGCGCGGCATCCCCCAGATCGAGGTCACGTTCGACATCGATGCGAACGGCATCGTGAACGTCTCCGCGAAGGATCTCGGCACCGGCAAGGAGCAGCACATCACGATCAGCTCCTCCTCCAACATGAGCAAGGAGGACATCGACAAGGCGGTCAAGGCTGCGGAGCAGTTCGCGGAGGAGGATAAGAAGCGCCGCGAGGAGGTCGAGATGAAGAACAACGCCGAGAACATGTGCTATTCGGCCGACAAGCTCATCAGCGACAACGGCGACAAGCTCGACGAGGCCGACAAGAACGAGCTGAACAGCAAGTCCGCGGCGCTCAGAAGCGCGATTCAGTCCGGCACGACGGAGACGATCAAAGCCGGCATGGACGATCTCCAGAAGGCGATGTACGCGGTCAGCGAGAAGCTGTATAAGGCGTCCGCACCGCAGGATCAGCAGCCGCCGTACGGCGGTGCGCCGGGCGCGGGCCCGCAGGCCGGCGGCGAGCAGGGCGGCGCGAACGGCGATGTCTACGACGCAGACTACAAGGACGTCGAGTAATTCAGATAACGATCCGAAGCGCAAGGGGTTTGTGTAAAGGCATACCCCTTGCCCTTTTGGAGTTTGCGAGGAGATGACAGCGGATGGCGGACAACAAAAGAGATTATTACGAGGTGCTCGGTGTGCAGAAGGGCGCTGCGGACGACGAGATCAAGAAGGCGTACCGCAAGCTCGCGAAGCAGTACCACCCCGACTTAAACCCCGGCGACAAGGCGGCCGAGACAAAGTTTAAGGAGGTCAACGAGGCGTACGAGGTGCTTTCCGACAAGGATAAGCGCGCGCGGTACGACCAGTTCGGCTTTGCGGGTGTGGACCCGAATTTCGGCGGCGGCGCAGGCGGCGGAAACCCGTATGCCGGCGGCGCGGGCGGCTTTGATTTCAGCGATATTTTCGACAGCTTTTTCGGCGGCGGCTTCGGCGGCGGCGTGTACGTGGCGGGCACCTTCGACATGAGAG
>URQJ01000236.1 GCA_900549945.1 uncultured Oscillospiraceae bacterium | reverse complement strand
CCTCAGCGCGCGGCTCGTCTCTGCCCTGCCCGCCGGTCGTGATGCACACCGCCTCCGGATGGGCGCGCAGATAATCGGCCGCCGCCTGCACGCGGTTTTGAAGCGTCGTGCTCAGCCGGTTCTCGAACACCTTCGCACCGAGGACCAGCACAACTGCGTTTTCCGGCGGTTTTGCAGCTTTCCGTTTCATGCGCCTCTCCCCTTTCAATCCGCAGCGCACGCGGCGCGCCGCAATATACCGATTTTATTATAAAGAATTTCCCCGGAAACCGCAAGGGCTCCGGGGAAAAAGTTTTATTGCAGCAGGCCGCGGAGGATCGCGCGCCCCTTTTCGTCGGTTTCGCGCGCTTCGCGGAACAGCGCGCGGTAGAAGCCCTCGGCTGCGGCCCGGCGTGCCTCGGCCAGCGCATCGCCGCGCGCCGTGTAGAGTTCTCCGTAGATCCGCTCAAGCTCGCGTTTGTACTCTCGAAAGAACGAAATCTGCCTGTCTCCGGTACCGTCGGAAACCGAGCCGTCCGGCGCACGCGTGTAAATTGGCTCCGCCCGCTCGCCCCGGAACACCAGCGTGCGCGCAATGCCGAGCGCTCCGACGGAATCCAGCTTATCCGCGTCGAACAGGATCTTTGCCTCGAGACTTACCGGCGGCGCATCGCTGCGGAAGCGGTGCGTGCGGATGCTGTCGCGCACATGCGCGGCGAACAGCTCGTCCTGCCCGATCCCGAGCAGGAAGCGGTACGCCTTTTCCGCGCCGACCTGCGCGTGGCAGACCGACGGGTCCTGCCGCTCCTCCGCGCGGCCGATGTCGTGCAGCAGGCAGGCCGCGATCACCACGTCGAGGTCCGCCGCCGGCTCCGTCTGCGCAATGTCCAGCGCCGCATACAGCACGCGGTACACGTGCTCCGCATCGTGCGCGCCGCCCTCCATCGCGTCCAGCATACAGTTTTCCATCTGTTCGTACAATGCTCTTTCCATTTTGCATCCTCCCCGCATAAAATCTGATTTTCCGGCTGAAACTGCCGTATACAAAATTTCCCGAAGCCGCTCCGGGCTTCGGGAAATCCTATGCAGTTTTAGTAGCCGTAGCTGCTGTCCGTCCCGGTATACGTATAATCCCCGTACGCCGAGCTGCCGTCGAGCGCATCTGCGGAATCGTCCGTGCTGTAGCTCTCGTCCACGGGCAGCTCCGTATCGGCCTGCGTGATGGTCTCGCCGTTCTCCACGCGGTCCATCAGCTCCTGCGCCTTATGCACCGTTTCGTAATCCGGCTGCATGACGTAGACCTCCATGCTCATCGAATACGGTACCTGCGTGTCGCCGTAGCCCGTCACGCTGTACTGCACGACGTTCCACGAGCCGCCCTCCGAAAGCTGGCGGCGCACGAGCGCCGCGATGTCGTTGTACGGCACGTTCATGTCGAAGCAGTCCTCGAGGCTCTCGAGGATCGAGGTATAATTCATCAGGATGTCCGGCGACATCGCCTTTTCGATGACCGCGGAGATGACCTTCATCTGGTTCTTGCCGCGCTGGATGTCGCCGTCGATAAACGAATAGCGCTCGCGCGCGAACTGCAGCGCTTCGTCGCCGCCGAGCGTGTTCGCGCCGACCGGGTAATCGTATTTGCTCGTGCTGAACGCGATATCGTTGTTCAGCGTAATGCCGCCGAGGGCATCTATAATGCCCTTGAAGCCGGTGAAATCGAGGCGGAAATAGTAGTCGATGTCAGTCTCATAGAGCATTTCGAGCGTCTCTATCGAGACATCCACGCCGTAGATGCCGGCGTGCGTCAGCTTATCGGGCACGCCGTCGGAGATCGAGAGCGGCACGAAGTAGTCGCGCGGCGTCGTGACGAGCAGAACCTGCCGTGTCTTCGTGTTGATCGTCGCCAAAATATTCACGTCGCTGCGGCCGACCGTGTAAAGGCCCTCGCGCGAATCGCTGCCGCTGATATAGAGCGTGTAGACCTCCTGCACATCGGCGCTGCCCGAATCGGCGAGCACCCCGGTCTTTTGCTTTTCGGATTCCACGTGCAGAATCTCAAGTTCGCGCACCTTTGATTCGAAATCCGTGTAACCCTCGGTTTCGCCGATCACGTCGATGTAGGCGAGGTTCATCACGATCGCGTCGCACTCGCCGGCGAGCAGGCCGTCCGCAAGCTGGGTGATACCCGCGAACTCCTTCGTCTGCACGGCGCCGCCGAGCGCCGTCTCGATTTCGGCGAGGCCCCTGTCGGTATTTTCGCGGTCGAGCGAGGAGAGGATGCCGAAGGTGTAGCCCGCCGTATCCTGCACGCTCTGCGCCGCATCCTCGGCGCGCACGTAAACCGCGACCGGCGTGGACTGCGTGCGCGTCTCGGACATGCGCGAGAGCGTGCTCGCCGTCGCGTACAGATAATAGCCGCCCACGGCGAGCACCGCGGTCAGCAGCACGGCGAGGATCGTCCCCAGCGTGAACTGCACCTTGAACGCCGTGTTCCGCACAAGCAAGGCGGCCGCGGCCGCAAGCATCGCGACGGCGACACTGCCGAGAATCAGCAGGTTGGCCGGAACCATTTTCGTCCAAGTCAGTACGGCGATGAACGCGGCCACAACGACCGCCATCACCAGCGTAATCACGAGGCCGGGAATCCGGCCCTTCCATTTGCTCATTTTCGCACTCCCTTTGATGCCGCCCGCGCAGACAGGCGGATGCCGCTTCTGCGGCTCATGGATATATATTGTATCGCTTTCTGTCTATTCCCGTCAACTTTTCGGGGAAAATTTTACAAAAAACAGCAAAACGCCAAAAAGGCGTATATCTTTTCTGTATTATTCGCCGTTTCCATAACTTTTTTACGGGACAAAAGCGCCGTTTACCGCCCGTTTCAGTATAACCGAAAAAGCCGCGCCAACACCCGCGGGCATAGAAAAACCGGCGGTTTTACACGCCGCCGGTCAAGCTCTATAAAATTTCAAGTCAAACAGACGGCCGATTCGGAAAACGCGGCCGGCATCACAGCCGCCTGCCCCCGGGTTCGCCGCCACCTTTTGCCGCGCGCGGCCGTTCAGCGGCGCTCCGGATCCTCGGTGTCGCGGATCGTCTCCGCCGTCATGCCGTCCTC
>URQJ01000235.1 GCA_900549945.1 uncultured Oscillospiraceae bacterium | reverse complement strand
AAGGCCGACGCCGACCGGCTGGCCTTCCTGGAGGGCCGGGAGACCGAGCTGGCCGAGCAGCTCCGCGGGAAACGGCACCGCGCCGCCCGGCTCAAAGCCGCCGTCCTCGGTGTTCATCAGGCTTGACATGCTCTCGGTCATCGCCTCGAGCTGCTCCTCCGTGATGCCCATTTTCTCCATAATATCGTTGACCGGTTTGATGCCGAGCTCCTTCGCGCATACAAGGCAGTAGCCCTGTGTGGCGCTCATATCGGTGGAAGGCGATACAAAAACGACTGCGGGTCTTTTCTTGCATCGTGTACACATCATCATATTCTAAAAATTCCTTTCTGAAAAGCGCAAAAAGCCTTACGGCTTCTGCTTTTTTGCCCGAATCTCTTCGGGAAGATTCAAATCGTATTGGCCGTCCGCATTGCGGAGGATTTCGCGGAAAACGCCGAAATACCGCACAAACGTGTACAGCATGAACGCCGCGGTCACGACCAGCGCAATATTGGAAACGAGGTTGAAAACCTCGGGCTGCACCTGCATGAAGCCGTCCATCACGACGATCAGCACGATCGCCGCGTAAAACAGCGTGGTGGATACCTTGCCGTACCACTTCGCAGCGCACGGCTTTTTGCCGCGGTGCAGAAGGAAGCATGCGCCGCAGAGCATCACGAGCTCCTTTGTGACGAGCAGAAACAAAAGCGGGCAGATCGTCGGGTAACGGACCGCGATGCACACCGCCACCGTGCCCTGCGTCAGCTTGTCGGCGAGCGGGTCGAGCATCTTGCCGAGCTCCGTGATCTGGTTGAAGCGCCGCGCCACAAAGCCGTCCAGCGCATCCGAAAGGCCGGAAAGCGCCAGCGCGATGACCGCGGCCGTCAGGTTATCCTTCAGAAAAAAGTACGCAAAAAACGGGATGACCAGAATGCGGAACAGCGACATCGCGTTCGGCACGGTCAGGTTTTTATTGCGCAGCTTCTCCTCACCCGATTTTTCAAAAGACATGGTCATTTCCCTTTCCTGTATTTTCATAATCTCCACTTTCCATTCCCGGCTTTACCCGATTAGTAAATACGCCGGATTAAATTTGTACAGCGCCCCGGCGAGCACAGACTCGTCGAGAAGCCCGTTGACCGCCGCCTGTATGTCGGTGCCGAGCATCGGCAGGAACACCCGCACGCAGGCCAGCGCGATCCAGACGAACAGGACCGCCAGCAGAATGCCGAACAGCGCGCCGAGCAGGCTGTTGAGGCCGTGCAGCACCGGCAGCTCGAAAAGGCCGGTCAGAAGCGTCGCGACCGCGCGGATCACGACCGTGAGCAGAATAAAGAGGACGAGCATCGCGAGTACGCGGATCAGGCCGATCAGCATCGGGCTGAGCGCATCGGTGATGCCGCGCGCAACGCCCGCGGCGCCGTTTTGCAGCTGCGCCATCACGCTGCCCTCCGTGATGCCCGCCGCGCTGAGCGCGCGCTGAATCACTTCGGGGAAATCCTTAAACACCGTATCCACGGCGTCCGCCGCGCTGAGGCCGGCCACGGCCCCGGTGATCTTATCCTCGAGCGCCGTGCGGAAAAAGGCGCCGTAGATCCATTCCGCCGCGGGGCCGCTCAGAATGCCCGCGCCGATCATCGCGAGCAGCGAGCCGCAGAAATCCGCGCAGGCCTTGATAAAGCCCTTCTTCGCGCCGATCACCGCGAGCAGGAGCAGCACGGCGACCGCCCCCGCGTCCAACAAAAAGTGCATGGCTTCGTTCATCTCCTTTTCAACAAGGCTAGTATAGCACATCAGGGCGCGGAGGACAACTCCTCCTCAGCCGGAATTACCTTAAGATTTTCTTTCCGAATTTCCCGCACGCCCAGCATGTAAACGCTGCCTTCGTCGGCCATCGCAAGGCCCTTTGTGTCCGCCGTGCTCTCGCAGTAGGATTCCACCTCGCCGGTCACGAGATCGGCCGCCACGACCTGATCGGAGAGCAGCGCCGCCACCTTCGAGCCAGCGCTGGAAAGCTGCACGGCGCGGCCGGGCAGCGCCGCCTCCACCGGCTGCGCGCTGCTGCCGAAGATCAGCAGCGTGCTGTCGCCGCCGTAGGCGTAGTTTGAAACCGAAACGACTGCGCGCGAATCGGTCAGGCAGAGGGCCGTGACCTCGCGCCCGCCGTAATCGTAGGCCTCAAATTCAAAGCTGCCGTTGCTGACGAGCGCCGCCTGATCGCCCACGGCGAGCACGCGGTTGTCTCTCGTCCAGAGCAGCCCGAGCACGAGGTTGTTTTCGCTCTCGTATTCCGCGACCGGCTCCGTTTTCGAGAAGTCGAGCACTGTGATGCGCGTCACGAGGCGGCCGCTCCGGCTTGTGACCGAGGCCACAGCACCGCGCGTGCCGTCGCTGTTCAGCGCGACCGCATTCACGTAGGTATCCGCGAAATCGTATTCGTATTGCAGGCTGCCGTCCTTGTTGTACACGCGAAGCTGCGAAGCCATATCCACCGGCTGTATCGCGAGCGCGAATTTCCCGGAGGAGGCGATCGCGCCGGTCGTGATATCCCCGCTTTCGCTCGTGCCGGAAAGCTGCGTGCCCGAAGCGGTCTCCACCTGATAGCCCGCGCCGCCCATGTTGTAGAGCAGGTAGCGGTCGCTCGCAACGGAAACCGCCGGATTGTTGTAGCTGTGGCGCGCCGTGAAAAGCGTTTTCGCCGAGCCGTTCATCACGGTGAGCGCCGTATCGCTGACGACGTACACATTGCCGCCGCTCGCGCCGAAGTTGCCCGCCTCCGCCGTGCTGCCGGCAAGCTCCGCCGGGTAGCCGTCGCCGAAGCCAAGGGGTCAGGTTCTCCCAGTTTTCAAGGACGAGCAGCAGCAGAATCGCCGCGAGCAGAATCGCCGCGATTTTATAGACCTTTTTCGAGATGCGCGGCGGCGGGACCGCCTGAAGCGCGGGGTGCTCCGCCGCGTCCGGCTCGTCGTGAATCTCGCCCTCCGGCTGCTTTTCCGGCGCCGCGGCGTGCTTGCCGACCGGCAGCTTGAAAATTTTTCCGTTTTTCGCCATACTCCGTTACCTCTCGTCCTCTGCCGTTTGCGCCGGCAGATCGTAGAAAACCTTTTGCAGGTACAGGCCGCAG
>URQJ01000234.1 GCA_900549945.1 uncultured Oscillospiraceae bacterium | reverse complement strand
CTATGCCGTGACTGGAGTTCAGACGTGTGCTCTTCCGATCTGCACGCTGCTCTTTGGCATACGGATCCCCAAGGGGAACGCAGACGGCTGCAGAGAACCCGTGCTGCGCGCCGCGGGGCGCGGCCTGCGCTATCTCGCCGAAAACCGCGGCATTCTGGACCTCATCCTCTTCCTCGCCGCCATCAATTTCACCGCCTCCGTCTACAACGCCGCGCTTCCCGCCATGCTGCTCCCGCGGCAGAACGGCGGCGAGGGCGTGCTCGGCGCCGTGAATACCTGCGCCGGACTCGCGATGCTCGCGGGCAGCATCCTCGTCTCCCTGCTCCCCGCGCCGAAAAGCCGCGTGCGTGTGATCTGCAACACGCTGCTGTTCTCCATGAGCACAGAAAATTTCCTGCTCGCGTTCGGGGCCTCGCCGCCCGTGTGGTGCTTTGCGGCCGCACTCGGATGGATCGGCATCCCGCTGATGAACGCCAACATGGACGTGCTGTTCCGCACGCGCATCCCGGTCGAAATGCAGGGGCGCGTCTACGCGGCGCGCAACACGCTGCAATTCTTCACGATCCCGCTCGGCTACCTCGCCGGCGGCTTCCTCGTGGACAGCGTCTTTGAGCCGTTCATGGCGGCGCAGCCCGCCGGCAGCCTCCTCAGCGCTTTGTTCGGCGCGGAAAAGGGCGCGGGCGCCGCGCTGCTGTTCCTCGCGATCGGCTTCCTCGGCGTTTTCACCTGCCTGTTTTTCCGCCGCAGGCCGAGCATCTGGGCGCTTGAGCAAGGCACCCCGCCCGAAAAAAGCAAATCGCTTCACAAAAGCGAATAAAATATCCGGGACCGCCCCGCGCAGCCAAGCTGCGGGAGGCGGTCCCGGTTTTTCAGCGCCCGTTATACATATTTCTCCGCGATAAACCCGCCAATCTTTTTGTTTTCCATCCATCATGCCCCTTTCCTGTTATGCCTTCTGCCATAAGCATAGCGCAATACGGAGCGAAAGCCAATAACCGGTGCGTTGAATTTCAGCGGCGCGCTCAACCTGCGGTTGCAAAAACCCGGCCGCACAGGCTGCAGGGCCTGAAAGCCGGGGTTTTCTCTCTTGATGCGGATTACAGCAGCACGACGCCCTTTTCGGCGCAGATTCGGGCGGTTTCCTCGTCCCACAGGGAGGCCTGCACCTCGCCGATGTGCACCTTGCCGAGCAGCAGCATGCACAGGCGGGACTGCCCGATGCCGCCGCCGATCGTGAGCGGCAGCTCGCCGTTCAGCAGCATTTTGTGAAAGGGCAGCTCGCCGCGCGCCTCGCAGCCCGCCGTTTTGAGCTGCGCCGCGAGCGACTCGGCATCGACGCGGATGCCCATGCTGCTGATCTCGATCGCCGTGTTGAGCGGCTCATGCCAGAAAAGCAGGTCGCCGTTCAGGCTCCAGTCGTCGTAATCGGGCGCGCGGCCGTCGTGCGGCCGGCCGCTTTTCAGCGCGCCGCCGATCTGCTCGATGAACACCGTGCCGTGCTCGCGCGCGATCACATTCTCGCGCTGTTTCGGCGTAAGGTCCGGGTAGCGGTCCTCGAGCGCCTGCGCAGTGATGAAGAACACGTCGCGGCACAGCTCTGTGGAAAGCCCGGAGAACTGCCATTTCAGCTCGTCGAGCGTGCCGCAGATCGCGCTGACGATCCGGCGCACCGTATCCTCGAGGTACGCCGGCGTGCGCATCTCACGGTCGATCACCTTTTCCCAGTCCCACTGGTCGACGTAGATCGAATGGAGGTTGTCGAGCTCCTCGTCGCGGCGGATCGCGTTCATATCGGTGACGAGGCCGTTGCCCACAAAAAAGCCGTAGTTATACAGCGCGAGGCGCTTCCACTTCGCGAGCGAGTGCACAACCTGCGCGTTCAGCGCGGCGGCCGGAATATCAAAATCCACCGGGCGCTCCACGCCGTTCAGATCGTCGTTGAGGCCGGTCGCCGGGTCGACGAACAGCGGCGCCGTGACGCGCTTCAGGTGCAGCGCGGCGCAGATTTTGACGAGAAAAACATTTTTGACCAGCCCGATCGCCTTCTGCGTCTCATAGAGCCCGAGGCTCGGCGCATACCCCTCCGGAACAATAACCCTCTGCATAGACAACCACCCTTTTCTGCAAGATTCACCGCGAGCGCCTGCATTTTCGTTACAGACCATCAAGGCGATACGCGGAGCTGTTTCTGTTATTGTACTGCAATCCTGCCATTTTGTAAAGTAAAAACTGCAAAAGGGGCAGGCCGTTTTCAGCCCGCCCCAAAAATATGCGTTTTTATCCGCCGGTTCACATCGCGGAGGGCGTGCGCAGCGAGGCAACCCTCTTGTTAAACTGGATGATGCAGATGCCGAACACAATCTGCGCGCCGGCGGTACAGGCATTGCGCAGCGCCGCAAGCCAGCCGCTGAACACAACGGTGCCGTACAGGTCGATCAGCGCATAGCCCGCCATGAGGAAGCCGAGCACCGCAACGAACATGGAGGCTTTTTTCAGCATCGCACTGCCCGCGGCCGCCGCTTTCGCGGCGTTGATCGAGCCGATCACCTTTGCGCTGTAAACGATCAGGAGTGCAATCACCGCGAGAAGCGCCAGCAGGATGACAGCCAGCGTAGCCATCGCAGCGCCGACGAAATCATAGACTCCACTGGCTGAAACAGCGGTGACCAGCACGATCACCAACAGGATGACGAGCAGCAGCGCCAGCACCGCATAGCCGACGACCGAGAACACCTGAAGAACCTTCAAAATTGTGAGGCCGGAGGTCTTGAGCGTCGGGCTGCTCCCGCTTTTGCCGGACGCAAAGGTCATCCAGAGCCCGGCCACGGCCAGTGCCGAGAGGATCAGGCCGGGAAGCTGGAATAGGAAGGCCGTGAGCACGGAGCCGTCCTGAAGCATGTAGAGCTGATATTGCAGGTCGGAAAAATCGAGCGCGTAGTAAACCTCCGGCGGCAGCATGCTAAACAGCCGGGCGTAATTGACCGGGATGAACGCGGAAATCAGGCTGAGCAGGAAGCCCAGCGACACAAAAATCGTGCCGATCAGGAACAGAGGTGACGCGGCCAGCGACTTGACCGCCGCACACGCCGCCGCGAACGGGCGCGCCTGCTGCGCGGGCT
>URQJ01000233.1 GCA_900549945.1 uncultured Oscillospiraceae bacterium | reverse complement strand
GCATCGGGAAAAGACAAGAAAATATGATGAAATCCCACAAAAAAGGCGCGGTGCAATACCAGAATGGCAAATATCAAATACACAGAATTCGAAAAAAAATATGCTCAAATCGAAGTCGAAAGCCTTGACAAGGCTCGAAAAACATCATAATATATAATTATAAAGCAAAGAGACCATTTTGGAAAGTGGGGTGCACAGCTATGAAAAAAGAGACGCTTACAAAGAGCGAGCATGAAATCATGAATCTGCTCTGGCATGTCGACAGGCCGCTGACCGCTTCTGAAATCATCGAACAATCGACAGACAAAACATGGAAGGACAGTTACATCCATCTGCTGATTAACTCTCTGCTGGATAAGGGAATGATCCGTGCCGAAGGGTTTGCAAAAACCACGAAGAATTATGCGCGCACCTTTGTGGCGGCCGTTTCCGAGGAAGCCTACGCCGTCCAACAGATCGCCGGTCGAAAGCCGCTCAGCACGCTGTCCGTCGTGTCCATCGTTTCCGCGCTGGTCGAGCAGGCGGAGGAACCGTCCGCGCTGATCGATGCGGTCGAGCGCATGCTCGCCGAAAAGCGAAAAGCCATAAAGTGAGCTTGAAAGGCCCGCGCCGGGAAAACGGTGCGGGCCGGAATCTTTTTTCAGCTGTTTTCGAGCTTGTCCTTGCCGACGGGCCGCGTGAAAAGCCGCTCGAAGCTCTCGCGGCTGTCCGAATAGGCGAGCGCCCACATCATCTTTGCGATCACAGCCTCGGTCGTCATGCTCGAGGCCTCCAAAACACGGTATTTCTCCTTGATGATATGCCCCACGCGGTAGACCGAGAGGTTGCTTCCCTCGTGCGGCACCTGCGTCGTGATCACGACGCGCACGCCGTTCTCCATCATCGCGGCGATCTTTTCCTCAAAGGCGTTGTCGCCGTAGTACGGGATGCCGCCGACGCCGAAGCTCTCGATGACGACGCCGCGGCAGTTCGCGTTGATGTAATCGAAAATCGAGGGGTCCATGCCCGGGATCACGCGCACGGAGAGGATCTCCGGCACGAGCCGGTCGTAAAAGCGCACCGCGCCGCATTCCGGGCGCTCGTCGATGTAGCAGAAAAGCTTGCGGTCGAAAAACACGCCGATGTCCGGGTAGTCGATGCTTGAGAACGCGTCGAAGCTCTTGGAATGCGTCTTGCGCGCGCGCGTGCCGGCGATCACATGGCTGTTGAATACGACGTGCGTGCCGCAGGCGCGGTCGTCCACCGCGTAGGCGAACGCCTCGAACAGGTTTCGCCGCGCGTCGCCGTCCGGCACTTCGATCGATTTCTGCGCGCCGGTAAAGACGATCGGCTTCAAATTCCCCTGCACGAGGTACGACATCGTCGCGGCGGCGTACGCCATCGTATCGGTGCCGTGCGCGATCACGAAGCCGTCGTATTTTTCGTAGCCGTCGCGGATGATCTCCGCAAGGTGCACCCACTGCCGCCAGCACATGTTCGTGCTGTCGAGGCTGTAGGGCTGCACGGTGTCGACCGTGCACAGCGTGCAGATCTCCGGCACGGCGCTCAAAAGCTCCTCCGAAGTGAGCGCGGGCGTCAGGCCGTTCTCGCTCTTCGCCGAGGCGATCGTGCCGCCGGTCGCGATAAACAGGATTTTTTTCATTGCGGGCACTCCCTTATCCGCGCCGGAACGGCGCTCGGTTTCGCGGCCGAAAGCCGCAAGTAAAGTTTTACCACATTCCGCGCGCAAATGCAAGCGCGCGCAGAAAAAGAGCCGGCCGGGTCTGCCCCGCCGGCTTTCTCTGTTTTCGGCTCACTCCAGAATCTCGATCTGGCACGCGCGCATCGCCTCGAGCGCCGTGCGGTGGCTCTCCGGCGTGACGCCCGCGCAGCAGGCCGCATCGACGATCACCGGCACCTCGGGCAGAAACGCCTTTAAAAGCAGCGCGTTCGAAATCACGCAGATGTCGGTGCACAGGCCGACGAGCGTGACGGATTCGACCCCCGCCTCCTCATGCAGGCTGCGCAGGTTCTCGCCGAGCTCCACGCTGCCGAACGAGGGCTTATCGACCGGCGTTTCCTCGAGCAGCGCCGCGATCTCCGGGTGGATCGCCCATCCGGACGTGCACATCACGCAGTGCTTGACCGGCAGATGCCGGCCCTCCTGCGTCGAAAGATAGTCCGCCGTGTGCGTGTCGCGCGTCGCGAGCACGAGGCCGTCAAAGTTCCGGATCCTTTCGGCGACCTTCGGCACGATCGCGGCGGCCTCCGGCGTGCCGAGCGCGCCGTCTATAAAATCGTTCTGCATATCCACAACAACCAGTACGTGCATATCCCTTCTCCTTTCTCCGCCTTGAACCGCGCCCGCAGCCGTGCGGAGCCGAACGCTCCCCCGCTCTGCGCCGGGTCCAAAGCCGCTGTTCTCAGATGCGCGAAGCGAGCGAGAGCAGCGCGTCGCCCGTCACGCGGTACGTCGTCCATTCGTCGAGCGGCGCGGCGCCGACGGCCTTATAAAACGCGATGGCCGGCTCGTTCCAGTCGAGGCACGCCCACTCGAGCCGCCCGCAGCCGCGCTGCACCGCGATGCGCGCGAGCCGCTTCAAAAGCAGCTTGCCGTAGCCCTTGCCGCGGTATTCGGGCAGCACGAACAGGTCCTCGAGATAGATGCCGGCGCGGCCGAGCCACGTCGAAAAATTGTGGAAAAAGAGCGCGAAGCCGACCGGCTTTTCGCCCTCGAACGCGAGCAGCACCTCGGCCCGCTTCTTCTCGAAGATCCACGTCTCAAGCAGCGCCTCGTTCGCGATCACCTGATCCTCCATGTTCTCGTAGGCGGCAAGCGCCCGGATGAAGCCGAGCACCGCGGGAATATCCCCGCGGGCGGCAAAGCGTATGCTGAAATCACCCATCGTTTTTTCCGTCCTTTCGTTTTCGTGCGATCAAAATAAACCGGTGCTCCGTGTTCGGGATGTACCCGAGCCGCGCGCAGAGCGCCTCGAGCGCCTCAAGCTGCGCGGCGCAGCCGTCCGCCGAAAAGCCGGGAAACGCCTGCGGGCGCGCCGCCGCGTACCGGATGAGCGCCGCCGTATCCGCAAAGCGTCCGGTTCCGTAGCACTGGTCCTTGAAGTTGATCGAAAAGCCCGCGCGGAGAAAGC
>URQJ01000232.1 GCA_900549945.1 uncultured Oscillospiraceae bacterium | reverse complement strand
GTGAGCTGGCCGGCGCGCGTTGTGGCGCCGACAAGCGTGAAACGCGGCAGCGGCAGGTGGTAGGAGGCCGCCATCTGCCCCTTGCCGGTGATGATATCGAGCGCGAAATCCTCCATCGCCGGGTAGAGAATCTCCTCCACGGCGCGCGGCAGGCGGTGAATCTCGTCGATAAACAGCACGTCGCCGGGGCTGAGGTTCGTCAGGAGCGCCGCGAGGTCTCCGGGCTTTTCAATGGCCGGGCCGCTCGTGATGCGCAGGTTCACACCGAGCTCGTTCGCGATGATGCCCGCGAGCGTCGTTTTGCCGAGGCCCGGCGGGCCGTAAAGCAGAACGTGGTCGAGCGATTCCTTGCGCTGCTTCGCCGCGGCGATGAACACCTCGAGGTTTTCCTTGACCTTCTCCTGACCGACGTAATCGCCGAACGTGCGCGGGCGCAGCGGGTTTTCGACCTCCGCATCCTCCGGCGCATATTCGGGCGCAATCACGCGGTTTTCAAAATCAAAATCGTCGTCTCTGTCAAATGTCATGGCTTTTTAGCACCTTCTTTACGAAAAACGGGCGCTCATGCCCTTTAAGGCGAGGCGGATCAGCTCCTCGGTCGCGAGCGCCGA
Source organism: uncultured Oscillospiraceae bacterium (assembly GCA_900549945.1). Lineage (GTDB taxonomy): Bacteria > Bacillota > Clostridia > Oscillospirales > Acutalibacteraceae > Hominenteromicrobium. The sequence goes on along the minus strand of URQJ01000232.1, from coordinate 2,523 downwards.
ATCGAGCCTTGCCACGGCCTGCGACGCCTCGGACTGCGTGTAGCCGAGCACGATCAGCGCCTGCACGGCCTGCTCCGCGTTCTTCGAGGCCGAAATCACGCCGGCCTCCGCGGGCGTGAGCTGCAGATCGCCGCTTGTGCCCGCCATCTTCTTCACCTTGTCCTTGAGCTCCAGCACGATGCGCTGGCCGAGCTTCGGGCCGACGCCGCTCGCGCGCGTGAAGCTCTTGCTGTCGCCCGAGGCCGCGGCCACCGCCACACCCTCGGGGGAGAGCTCCGAAAGGATCGCAAGCGCGACTTTCGGGCCGACGCCGCTGATTCCGGTCAGCATTTTAAAGCAGTTCAGCTCGTTTTTCGAGCTGAAGCCGAACAGGTCGAGCGCATCCTCGCGGACGTTTAAGTGCGTGTACAACGTCGCCGTCTCGCCGATGCGCGGCAGGCTGCGCTGCGTGTGCATCGAGGTGAGGCACTTGAACGCGACGCCGCCGCACTCGATCACCGCGACGCTCGGTTCCATGTGCACGAGCTTGCCGGTCAGGCTGTAAAACATAATTTCAAATCCCCTTCTCTATCTCTATGCTAGAGGGCCGCATTCTTGCAGCCTCTTTCCGTATTTCACCGCAGAAACTGCCGCAGCGCCGTGCCCGAGGCCTGGCAGTGGCAGATGGCGACCGCGAGGGCGTCCGCCGTGTCGTCGGGCTTCGGCACCGCCTTGAGGCAGAGCAGGCGGCGCGTCATCTCCATCACCTGCGGTTTTAAGGCCTTGCCGTAGCCGGTGACGGCGAGCTTCACCTGCACGGGCGTATACTCGAAAACGGGCACGCCCGCCTTCTGCGCCGCGAGCAGAATCACGCCGCGCGCCTCGGCCACACCGATGCCGGTCGTCTTGTTGTTTGAAAAATACAGCTTCTCCACCGAGACGGCGTCTGGGCGATACCTTGCGAAGATTTCCGTCATGCCGTCAAAAATAATCTCGAGCCGCCGGTTGAAATCGACGCCCGCCTTGGTCGTCACCGCACCGTGCTCCAGCGTGCGGTAGCGGTTGCCCTTCATTTCAATGATGCCGTAGCCGACGATTGCATAACCGGGGTCGATGCCGAGAACAATCATGCTGTTTTCCCTTTCTAAAAAAGGGCGGAAAAGCCCATATTTGTTTTAGTATACCATATTTCGAGGGGCTTGAACAGCCGCAAATTCCAAAAAAATTGTGAACGGGCGCGCCGCTTTTCCGGCACGCCCGCAAATTCTGCTGCAATATTTTCCGCCGCACACCGCGCGCGGTCCCTCGCCCACACCGCGGGGCGCAGGCGGATCTCACGCGCCCGGATGGTCGAAATCGCCGGCGAGCGGGCCGTTCAAAACGCGAAACTTTTGCTCGCTCTCCCACAGGGCGCAGAGCACGTCAAAGTTTTCGTCCGGGTTGGAAGCAGCCGGGCCGGCGCGCCTGTCTTTTCCCGCGCGTTTTCGGGCCTCAGACGAGCGCCGCCGTGCGCCGCGCCATGTCCGAGATGCGCACGAGGCCGAAGCCGTCCACGCCGGAAAGCACCGTGTCCGAAAGCGGGGCGGTCCAGCCTTCCGGCAGCGCGGCCGCGCCGAGCACCATGCCGAGCACGGAGCCCGCCGTCGCACAGTTGCAGTCGGTATCAAAGCCCATCGTGAGGCAGAGCCCCATCGTGCGCGTGAAATCCTTCTCGCCCCACAAAAGGCCGAGCGCGACGATCATCGCGTTCGAGATCGTGTGGCACCAGTGGTGCGGGTTCGCCTCATCGTACAGCGCGAGGATGTGCTGTGCGGCGGCCTCGGCCGTTTCGCCCGCGTCGAACCGGCGTAGCATGTCGGAAAGCGCCGCATAAAGCCGGCTTTCGGCCGGGATCTGCCGCATGCCGGATTCCACCACCGCGCGCATATCGCCGCATACGGCGGCCTTTGCGAGCATTGCCGAGACCCACATCTCGCCGTAGATTCCGTTTTTCACGTGGGAGATCGAGGCGTCGCGCCACGCCATTTCCGCCGCCGTTTCCATATCGCCGGGGCAGATGTAGCCGAACAGATCGCCGCGGATCTGCGCGCCGATCCACTCGCGGTACGGGTTACGGTGTATGGCCGACTGCGGCGGGTAGACGGACTGTGCGAGGTTGATGTACGCCACGCGCTCCGCCGTGCAGGTGTGCAGGAGCGGCAGGTTCATCAGCCAGCTCTCGGCCGCGTCGTCCGGCGTGAAATCACGCCCATACTGCTCGATGAGCTTGAGCGCAAGCAGCGTGTAATTCGTGTCGTCGTCCTCGGGCATGTAGGATACGTTGTTGATCCATCCCGTTTTCTCCGCGCCGTAGGCATGCTGGTCGTCGCGCACGCCGTACCTTTCGCGCACGGCGGCCGGGATGTCGGACGAGATGTACCCCCTGAGCGGCAGGTTCCCAGTCTCCTCCAAAAGGCCGCTGATCCGCGCGCGCCGCCAGCCTTCGACCGGCTGGCCCAGCAGGCAGCCCGCGCAGCGGCCGAGCCACGCGCCGTAGATCTTATT
>URQJ01000231.1 GCA_900549945.1 uncultured Oscillospiraceae bacterium | reverse complement strand
GGATGTGAAAATCGGCGACCTCGTCGTCGCGACGCACGCCGTGCAGTACGACTACGACACGACGGCCATCGGTGAGCCGCTGGCGGCTGTCGATGTCGGGGGAACGGTGATGGCCGAGCTGCCCACGAGCGAGCGGCACAACGCCATCCTCGCGCAGTATGCCGCCGAGATTTACAGCGGCGTGCACCGCGGCGTGATCGCGACCGGCGACCGCTTTGTGGCGGATCCCAATTTCTGCGCGGCGCTGCGCGAAGAATTCGGCGCCGTGGCCTGCGAGATGGAGACCGGCGCGATCGCCCACGTCTGCGCGGCGAACCGCACGGCGTTCTGCGGCCTGCGCGCGATCTCCGACAACGCAAACGACGACGGCAAGGTGGATTTTCTGACCTTCGCCCGGGATTCGGCTGAAAAATGTATCGCGCTTTTGAAGGCGTCCGCAGCGGCGCTCGAAAATGCGTGACGGAGAACCGGAAAGGAAAGAAAACTATGCAGAACAAATACCTCGCCATGACGCCGCCGATGGGCTGGAACTCGTGGAACACCTTTACATGGAACATCAACGAAGCGCTCATCTGCGGCGCGGCCGACGCCCTGTGCGAAAGCGGCCTCAAGGGCAAGGGCTACGAGTACATCGTCGTAGACGACTGCTGGAGCCTCAAGCAGCGCGGCGAAAACGGCCGCCTCGTCGCCGACCCGGAGAAATTCCCGAACGGCATCAAGGCCGTGGCCGACTACGTGCACGCGAAAGGGCTGAAATTCGGCATTTACTCGTGCTGCGGCACGCACACCTGCGCGGGCTACCCGGGCAGCTTCGAGCACGAGTTCGACGACGCGGAGCAGTTTGCCGCGTGGGGCGTCGACTACCTCAAGTACGACAACTGCTATAAGCCCCAGCACATCGACGGCGAGATCCTCTACAAGCGCATGTCGCTCGCGCTGCGCAATTCGGGGCGCGACATCGTGCTTTCCGCCTGCAACTGGGGGCATGAAAACGTGCACAGCTGGGTGCGCGGCTCGGGCGCGCAGCTTTTCCGCTCGACCGGCGACATTCAGGACAACTGGCAGTCCGTGAAAAACCTGTTTCTCTCGCAGCTCGACAAGACCGCGTTTTCGGGTCCCTACTGCCACAACGACATCGACATGCTCGTCGTCGGCATGCACGGCGCGAGCAACAACGAGTTCATCGGCGCGCTCGGCGCATGCACCGACACGGAGTACCGCACGCATTTCGCGCTCTGGGCCATCATGGGCTCGCCCCTGATGATCGGCTGCGACGTGCGCAGCATGTCCGCGGCGACGCTCGAAACGCTCGGCAACGACGATTTGATCCGCATCAACCAGGACATTGAGTGCCGCGGGCCGTACTGCATCCGCCAGTGGAACAACCCGGAGAGCGTGATGGCGCTCGTAAAGCCGCTTTCGGACGGCACGCTCGCGATCTGCTTCGTCAACCTCGGCGATGTGCGGAGCGAAATGTCGCTGCAGTTCTGGGACATGGGCATCCCCTATGCGGCGAACCGCGGCCTCGAATTTTACAACTGCTACACGAAGCAGAACGAGGGCAAATTTGCGGAGCGTTACGTCGCGGTGCTCGAGCCGCACGACTCGATGGTATTCATCGCGAAGCCCGTGAAACTGCGCTGATGGCGGATTACAAGACCTGCCGCACCTGCGGCGCGCCGCTCGGGGGCGACGACATCGCGATTTACCGCAAGCTCGTCTGGCGCGGCGCGGAGGATTTTCTCTGCATCGCCTGCCTCGCGGATTACTTCCGCTGCCCGCGGGAGGAGATCGAGAAGCGAATCCGCTACTACCGCGAGAGCGGCGCTTGCACGCTGTTTCGCTGACCGGCGGACGGGGCTTTGTCCCGTCCGCTTCGGCGTGCCGGCAGAAAAAGAAGGAAAGGGAGCGCACATGAGAATTTACGACCTGTCCAAGGAGCTTTTTTCGTCGGCGGTGTTTCCGGGCGACCCGGCGCCGGCGAAAACGCCGTTTCTGACGATTTCCGAGACATGCCCGTGCAACCTGACCGTTTTGACGCTCGGCAGCCACAACGGCACGCACATGGATGCGCCGAAGCATTTCGTGGCGGGCGCGAAGGACATCGCGCAGGTGCCGCTTGAAAAATGCGTCGGCCCGTGTACGGTCGCGCGGTTTGACGGCGTTTTGACGGCGGCGGACGCGCGCCGGTTCATGGAGGGCGGCGTGCGGCGGCTTTTGATCCGCGGCGAGATTGAGATCACGGTGGAGGCGGCCCAAATGTTTGCAGACGCCGGGCTGTGGTTTCTCGGCGTGGAGGGCATGACGGTCGGCGGCCCTGAGACCGGCGCCGCCGTGCACCGCGCGCTGCTTTCGGCGGAGATCGCGCTGCTCGAATCCGCCGTGCTTTCGGACGTGCCCGCAGGGGAATATTTCCTCTCGTGCGCGCCGCTCAAAATGCAGGGGCTGGACGGCTCGCCCTGCCGCCCGCTGCTGATCGACTTCGAAGGGAAAGGAAAACAGACATGACCGAATCGATTGTAATTTCGAATTCCGTTTTTATTATTTTGGGCGCGGAGCTGCTCTTTTCGCTCGCCCTGCCGATTGCGGCGATCATCATCTGGAAGAAAAAGACGGACGCGAGCCTCAGCCCGTTTCTGATGGGCGCGGCGGCGTTCTTCGTCTTTGCGATGGTGCTCGAGCAGATCATCCACTTCCTCGTGCTCGGCCTGAATTCTGCGGTGTCGGATTTCATTCTGAGCCGCCCGTGGCTCTACGCCGTGTACGGCGGCCTCATGGCCGGACTGATGGAGGAGACTGCGCGCTTCCTCGTGTTTAAAACGATGATGCGCAGGAACATCGGCCGCGAAAATGCGGTGACCTACGGCCTCGGCCACGGCGGCATCGAGTGCTTCATCATTCTCGGCATGTCGATGATCTCGAATCTCCTGCTCGCCGCCATGTTTAATTCGATGGGCGCCGAGGCGTTCATCGCGCAGTATTCGCCGGGACAGACCGAGGCGGTCGCGGCGGTGATCGCGGACATCAACGCGGTCGGCCCCGGCACGGCGGCGCTCGCCTGCTTCGAGCGCGCCTGCTCTCTGGCCCTGCAGGTGGAGCTTTCCGTGCTCGTGTTCGCGGCCGTGCGCCTGAACAAATTCTGGCTGTATCCCGTGAGCATCCTC
>URQJ01000230.1 GCA_900549945.1 uncultured Oscillospiraceae bacterium | reverse complement strand
AAGATGACGGCGCTGCCGGCTGAGCGGTTCGGCTTTTCGGACCGCGGGCGCATCGCCCCCGGCTGCCGCGCCGACCTGCTGCTCTTTGACCCGCGCGCGTTCACGGACAACGCGGATTTCTCCGGGCGGAGCGATTTTTCGAGCGGCCTTTCGCTCAGCCTGATCGGCGGCGAGGCCGTCGTGCGTGGCGACAAGCTGACGGGAAAACGCCCCGGGCAATGGCTCAGGGCGCAGAGATAAAAGAAAATTTCACGCAAATTTGAAAGGATGGTTTTCATGCAGATCGAAAAGAAACTCGAAGAACTCGGCCTCCGCCTCCCGCCCCCGCCCCCGCGCGGCGGCCTGTACAAGTCCTGCAAGCCGTTCGGCGCGAACCTCGCGTACGTTTCGGGCTGCGGCTGCGTCATCGACGCGCCGGTCGAGGGCAAGCTCGGCCTCGATTTCACGCTCGAGCAGGGCCAGCAGTACGCGCGCGACGCGATGCTCAACGTCCTCTCGGTGCTGAAGGCGGAAATCGGTGACCTCGACCGCGTCAAGAGCTGCGTCAAGATCCTCGTTTTCGTCGCGAGCGCGAACGATTTCTACAGCCAGCCCGCCGTTGCGAACGGCGCGACCGCGCTGCTCGGCGAGCTTTTCGGCGAGGAGATCGGCATCCCGTCCCGCTCGGCCATCGGCGTCAACGTGCTGCCCAGCAACCTCCCCGTGGAGATCGAGGCGATGTTCGAGCTGAAGAACTGAGGAAAAACGAAAAGAATCAGACCCGCAGGGCGCAGGCTCTGCGGGTATTTTTTATGCCTTTCTTGCCTCGGCGATCATGGTTTCCACCACGGCGAAGATGCGCTGCTGTTCGCGGAACGGGAGCCGCGCGATTTCCTTGGAGAGGCCGGAGGAGCGCGTTGCCGCCGTGTTTTCCACAACATCCGCGAAAATCTGGTCGGCGGAGGCGCCGATCGCGTTGATAATCGCGATCAGCTTTTCAAAGCGCGGGAAACTGATGCCGCGCTCTACAGCGGAGATGTAATTCGGCGTGAGATCCGTTTTTTCGGCCAGCATTTCCTGTGTCAGGCCGCATTTTTCGCGGTATTCCTTAATCCGCTTTCCGATTGCCTTTTGTGCTGCTCCGTGCATAGCCATCACGCTTTCTAATTCTTATAGCGTTAGTATACCTTTGTTCGAGTTACTTATGAACATGCTTTAAGAATTGGAGCAACGCGCTTCAAGTTATATCGGCCGGCGTATTGACTTTTATTTTGCCGTTGCTTATAATGTTTGTAACTGGAAAAGAATGGGAATAACGCGAAAAGCGTTATAAGTGGAAAGGGGATGTGCAGCCTGTTTGATCAAATTCTTCTCGGGGAAAGGCTCCGGCAGCTTCGGAAGAAGCACGGTATGACGCAGGAGGCGCTTGCCAAGCAGCTCGAGATCCGCCGTGTGCGCTACGTCTATATGGAAAACGGAAGGGCGCTGCCGACGCTTCCGATTCTCGTGCGCATCGCGGAGCTTTACGGCGTTTCGACCGATTCCCTGCTCGGCGTCAAGGCCGAATAAAGGTGCAAAAAATCCCGCAGACAGCATCTGTTAGCTGTCTGCGGGATTTTCTCATGCGCCGGTGTGCGGCTGCGTGCCGACAGGCGCGGCGCTGTGGCTTTCAACGGTCAGTTGCCGAAGGTCGCGTCGGCGAGATAGACGTAGCCCGTCGAGCGGAGCGAGGAGAAGCTGCCCTCCACCTCGATGCGCACGGTTTCCGCGCCGTCGATGATGAGGTTCATCTCTGCGGGCGAATCGCCGCGCGTAAGGCCCGTGACCTCATATTGCAGGGCGCCGTCCACATAGACGCGCACGGCGGCGGAGAAGTCGTCCGCGCTGTCGCCCTCGATCACCCATGTGCCGCTCAGGCGGCGGTACTGGCCGCCCGGTTCGTATTCGGTTTCAACGGTTTTCTGGATGACCGGGTACAGCGCAAAGCTCAGGCCGCTGCCGTAGCTGTTGCCGGAGGCGTCAGACGCCGTCCAGCCGGTCGCGCAGTCCATGCCGCCGCTCGGCGAAAGGTCGGTGAGCAAAACCGGATACATCGCCTCGTATTCCTCGATTTTCGCTGCGATGTCCGCGTCATCTGAAAGGAGCTCCTGCGATTTTTCGAGCGCCGCCACCGCGGCCTCGAAGTCGGAGCTTTCCGCATAGCCCGCGGCCTCCTTGAGCACAGCTTCCTTGTACTGGCTCTTGTAGGCCTCGATCTGCTTTGTGAAGCGCTCGTCTTCCTTCGTGGCATCCTCCAGAAGCTGGATTGCGCCGGCGTAATCGCCTTCGTCGGCAAAGCCCTGCGCGGTCTTGAGCAGGCTGCCCACGTAGTCGTCCAGCTCGGCCTTTTTCAGCTCCTCGAGCTTTGCGGTGATGTCCGCATCGTCGCCGAGTACGTCGCTGCTGTTCAGAAGCAGGGCCTCCGCGCCGCGGTAATCCTTGCTGTCGGCGAGCGCCTGCGCCTCCTCGAGCACCTGCTCCTTGTAGGCGGCGCGCACGGCTTCGATCTGCTTCTGCGCGGCCTCGTAGTTTGTGTCGTCCGCAATGACGGCGCTGTAGCGGCTGACCGCACCGGCGGCTTCGCCGCTCTCCTCGAGGTACTGCGCCTCGTTAAACGCGTCCTTCGAGGCCTTCAGCGCCTCGATGCGCTTCACATCGTTGTCGAGCCCGCTGTCCGGAAACAGCCGGCGCAGGCGGTCGAGCAGCTCGTAAGCGCTCGTATAGTCCGTTTCCCCGCTGTTGTAGCGGTCGATCACCGCGGCGGCGTACGTTTTCATGTCCTCCGCCACGCCGCGAAGCTCCTCCTCGGAAAGCTGGGGCAGAAGCTGCGTCACGGTGGTGTAGTCGTTTGCGTCGAGCGCGCGGGTGAGCTTCTGCATCGGCGCGTTAAACCAAACGGCGATGCCCGTGACCGTCGCGATCACGGCCGCCGCAATGGGCAGTGCGATCCAAAGCCATTTGAGCGAGCGCTTTCTGCGGGGAAGCTCGTCCTCATATTCCTCGTAGATGTAGTTGTCCTCGTAGGGCACGGGCGCGTCTGCCTGCGGGGCGAGGGAACTGCTGTGCACGGGCGGCGGCTCGGGGAGCTGCTCGCCGGAGGAGAGCTCCTCCACGCGGTCCTCCGTATCTGCGGGCGGTGCATCCGGTGCGGGCGCCTCGGCGGGCTCTTC
>URQJ01000229.1 GCA_900549945.1 uncultured Oscillospiraceae bacterium | reverse complement strand
GGCGACCACCGAGATCTACACTCTTTCCCTACACGACGCTCTTCCGATCTAGCCCTCATCCTCAAACACAAAGTGCGCGCTGCCCATCAGCACGCGCTCACCGTTCACGGCGCTTGCAATGCCGTGCGCGACAAGGTACTCCACCTCGGAGTGCATCTCCTCGTGCAGCAGGCCGCGGTCGCGCGCCGCCTGCACGACGGCGTTCGCCATGGAGTGCGGGAAATGCTCCTCGAGGCACGCCGCCAGCCGCAGCATTTCCACCTCGCTCCGGCCGCCAAAGGTCACGACGTCCACGACCTTCGGGCAGGCGTGCGTCAGCGTGCCCGTCTTGTCGAACACGATCGTATCGGCATCGGCGATGGCCTCCAGATATTTGCCGCCCTTCACCGTCATGTGCTGCGCGCCGGCCTCCTTCATCGCGGAGAGAACCGCGAGCGGCATCGCGAGCTTAAGCGCGCACGAGAAATCGACCATCAGCACGGAGAGCGCCCGCGTCGTGTTGCGCGTGAGCAGCCATATCAGGCCGCTGCCGAAAAGTGTGTAAGGGACGAGCTTATCCGCCAGATTGGAGGCTCTGTTTTCGGCCTCGGATTTCAGCTTCTCCGTCTGCTCGATCATCGAAACAATCTTATCGTAGCGGCTGCCGCTCTCCTGCTGTGTGACGCGGAGCGTGCACTCGCCCTCCTCCACGACCGTGCCGGCATAGATCGCCATGCCCGGGCGCTTCGGAACCGGCACGGATTCGCCGGTCAGCGACGCCTGATTCACCATGATCTCGCCGCATTCGATCGTGCCGTCGAGCGGGACGACATTCCCCATATGCACGGCAACGCAGTCGCCGCTGTGCACCCGGCTTACCGGCACCAGCACCTCGCCCTCGGGCGTTTTGAGCCAGACGCGGTCGATGTTGAGCGACATGCACCGCGCGAGGTCGTCCACCGATTTTTTGTGCGTCCATTCCTCCAAGAGCTCGCCGAGCCCCAGCAGGAACATCACGGAACCCGCCGTGCCGAAATCGCCCCGAAGCATGGAGATCCCGATCGAGAGCGCGTCGAGCAGCTCCACATGCAGCTTCCGCCGCCACAGGCAGCGCAGGCCCTTGAGCAGATACGGAACGCTGCGGGCCACCGTGAAGGCCATGCGCAGCGGCGCCGGGAAGAACACCGACCGCACAAGCCGGAACACCGCCATGCTGACGAGCCTTTCCTCATAGGCGCGGTTGATCTCCCGGCTGCTCTGCTGCGGAATCTCGATCTCCGCCTCGGCCCGTTCCCAGCAGAACGCCCGAAAATGCGCGAGGATACGCGCGCGTTCGCCCGTATAGCGCACGATGGCGCAGCAGGTCCGCTCGTGCACCGTGGCCTGCTGCACGCCCGCCTGCGCCTGAAGCCAGCCCTCCAGCAGGTCCGCCTGCCGCAGCGTCATTCTTTTTTGCAGAAGCTGCACCCGCAGCCGCCCGCGGCTTTCATATACAATTTTACATTTCATAGGTTTACCTCCAAAGAAAAAAGGCCGCATACCATGCGGCCCTGCGCCTTTTTGTCCGAAGCTGTGCGTCAAGCCTCAGCGGAATTCTCCGCATCCGTCTCGGAGGCATCAAGCATTTCGCCTTCCTGCTCTGCGCGCTGCTCGTTGATGTCCTTTGCGGAAGCCAGAATGTCGGAGCAGTTCTCCTGAATGGTCGTGACTGTCTTCATCATGGATTCTTTCATGCGAAGCACCGCCGCCGTCGTGTGCGTATACGCCTTCTTCGCGTCCTTGCTCGAAAGCATCTTGATGCCCGCCGTGCCGAACAGCACGCCGCCGGCAAACAATGCGATTTCCTTATAGAATTTCATGGTATAACCCCCTTATTTATGCTTATAGCCGGTCCAAAAGACCATGGCCATACAAAATACAGCTGCCCAAGCCCAGAATCGATGGTTCTTCATCGCGATCACCCCGCTTCTGTATGTTTCTTTGTATTATACCATTCTGCGCGGCATGCCGCCGCTCCAAACGGACATTTTTCGAGCTTTTGTGTGCGGCCGCCCATTTGCCCGCCTTCCGCAAACACCGACCAGATTGATAGGCGCACAGCGGAATTTTTTGGATAAAATCCGTCCTGCGCACCGGACAAAGCACCTGCTTTCCCCGCAGTGCATGCCGCGGCCGCCAAAACGGCGCCAAAAAAGACGCACGGCTTTCGCTGTGCGTCTGTCTTACTCCGGAAAAGCTGTGTTCCCGGCCGGCTTCGATTTATCGAGGTTGAAAACGATCACTGCTTCCCGGATTCTCGGGTCGCCGAACGCATACATCGTCTTTTTCGTATCGTTCAGGATCTCGTGCCGCACGCGGCGGTTGCGCGTGAGCGGCTTATCCACAATCAGGTCCACACCCTCCATCTTATACGGCCGGCAGCGGTAGTAAGGGTCGAACAGGTAAACATATTCGCTGTCACAGCCCGTGATCAGCACATAGTGCCAAACGTCGTACATCACGCGCGCGACTACGACGCCGCCGCGCCTGATACCGTCCACAATTTTGCTGTTGTGCCCGATGAAAACCTCGCTGCCCGAGATGTACTCGCAGTGCACCGGGAAGCGCTTGACACGGCCAAAATGGTTCAGCCAGCTCGTCATGAACATCATCGCCATCTGCGACGTGCCGTTTTTGCCGTATTCCCCGCGCTCGTTGTACGCGTCCAGCGAGTACATCATGATGTACTTCACGACGTCAGGGGGGATAATTTCCCGGTCAAACAGGCAACTCAGTGCATTCATCATCGTGGTTGGGCCGCAGTCGTACTCCGTTTTTTGATAAGCGAGCGGTATTTTCAATCCTTTCTACCTCCATAACTCAGATTTCATCCGTGATTAAGCGGGCGACCAGCAGCGCCGTCTTTTTCAGATCCTCAACGGTTGTGTACTCGTCCGTCGAGTGGCAGCTGAACATCGCGTTTGCGGCGACTATACTGTCGATGCCGTGCGCCTGCAGCGCCGCGTTGTCGCTGCCGCCGAACGTCTCGATAAGGCGCACGGGGAGCCGCTCTGCCGCGCAGGCGCGCTGAAAGCGCCGGACGGCGTCCCCATTCTCCGCCGCGCGGTAAGCGCGAAGCGGGACGTCGCAGTCTACCCGCGCACAGGCGCCCACGGCCTGCGCCTCCTCCCGGAATACCGTGCAAAGCGCGTCGTAAAACGCCAGCGCGCGATCATGCCGCATGCTGCGGATCTCCCC
>URQJ01000228.1 GCA_900549945.1 uncultured Oscillospiraceae bacterium | reverse complement strand
GCAGCGCTCGAGCTTCCGCCGCCGCTGCCGGCGCCGAAAAGCCGCATCGAAAAGACCCCGCGCGCAAAAAAGCCCCCGCAGCACGCCCTGCAGTTTGAAACCGGCGATTCCGTGGTCGTCTACCCGGGCAGAAAGCTCGGCATCGTCTACAGACCGGCCGACGAGATGGGCAGCGTCGTCGTGCAGGTGCAGGGGCGAAAATACAGCGTCCGGCACAGCCGGCTCAAAATGCAGGCCAAGGCCGCCGATCTGTATCCCGCGGACTACGATTTTTCGATCCTCTTCTACACCGTGGAAAACCGCAAGGCGCGCCACCAGATGGATAAGGGCAAAATCGGCGTGGAGGCCGTGTACGACGAGAAGATCGAAACGCTCTGACGCGCACCTGCGCGCAGCACAAAGGGCACAGACGGAATACCGCCTGTGCCCTTTTCCTTTGCTTTTCAGATAAATGCCGGCCGGCGCCGTATGTACATCGGTATGCCGCCGAAAAATCAGATCTCGACCTGACGGATGATCTCCTTGAGGCACTCGGCGCTCTTTCTGAGCGACTCCTGCTCCGCGTCGGTGAGCGGCAGGAGGATCTTGCTCTCCGCGCCCTTGTGGCCGACGATGTTCACAAGGCTGAGGCACACGTCGTCGATGCCATACTCGCCGTTGAGCATCGTGGAGACGGTCATCGTGGTGTCGATGCCGGTCAGGATACATTTGACGATGTGGCAGACCGAGACGGAAACCGCATAGAACGTAGCGCCCTTGCGCTCGATAACGCGGCCGCCGGACTTGCGGACGTACTTTTCAACCTCCGCGTAATCGAGCGCGGGCATGATGAGATCGGACGCGGCGATGGAGCTGTGGTAATCCTTCACCGGGATGTTCGAAATATTCGCGAGCGACCACGGCACGAACGAGCTGTCGCCGTGCTCGCCGAGCACGTATGCGTGCACGTTGAGCTGGTTGATCGAGTAATACTCCGCGAGGCGCGCGCGCAGGCGGGCGGTATCGAGGATCGTACCGGAGCCGATGATGCGCGACTCCGGCAGGCCGGAGCATTTGCAGAAGGTGTAGGTCAGAATATCGACCGGGTTGCTGACGATCAGGTAAACGGCGTCGGGCGCGTAGCGCGTGATCTCCGGGATGATACTCTTGATGATGTTGACGTTCGTCTGCGCGAGGTCGAGTCTCGACTGGCCCGGCTTTCTCGCCACGCCGGAGGTAATGATGACGATATCGGAATCCTTGCTGTCCGCATAGCTGCCCGCATAGATGGAGCACGGGCTGCAGAACGGCGTGCCCTGACGGATGTCGAGCGCTTCGCCGAGCGCCTTGTTGTTGTTGATGTCGATCATGACTATCTCGGAAGCCATGCCCATGACGGTGAGCGTATAGCCGATGGTGGCGCCGACGCTGCCGCTTCCGATGATGGTGATTTTATTCATACTCTGATTCACCCTTACCTTTCAAGCGTTTCGATCTGCACGGGTTTTCCGCGCACGTTTTTAATTATTATAGAGGATTTCCGTACATAAATCAAGTGGTTTTCCCCGCATTCGTCAAATACTTATCGAATGCGGCGCAGATCCGCCCGGGCACTTGTTTTGCCGCTTTCCGCGTGCTATACTGAGCGCATAAGCGAAAAGGAGCGATGACCCGTGCACTTATCCATCCGAAAGGCCGTACCCGCAGACGCCGAGGCGCTCTCAGAGCTGTACCTGCACCACCTCACCGAGACGCCGCCCGGCCCGCCGCAGGACCTCCGCCTGTGGCGCGAAAAGCTCGCCCGCTTTGCCGGCGACCCCCGCTACCACCTGCTGGTGGGAGAGGCGGACGGCGCCGTGATTTCCACCGTAACGCTCGTGATTGTGGAAAACCTGACGCACGGCATGCGGCCCTACGCCCTGATCGAAAACGTCGTGACGCACCGGGCGCACCGCGGAAAGCACTGCGCCGCTGCGCTGATGCAGCGCGCCTGCGCGATCGCGGCGGAAAACGGCTGCTACAAGGTCATGCTGCTGACCGGCTCCAAACAGGAGAGCACGCTGCGGTTTTACGAGCGCTGCGGCTTCGACCGGCATGCAAAAACCGCCTTTCTGCGCAGGCTGTAGGCCTCAGCGGATAAAATTCGTGGAAATGCGCGGCTCCTTTTCGGGCAGGCCGAGCTTCTCCCGGCCGAGCACGATGCTTTTCACAAGAAAAGCCATGTTCCGCCCGAGCGTGCGCATGATCTGCAGGCCCTCGAGGTCCTGCCCGACCTCCTCGGGCGTGTTGCCGTGCACGCTGTTCCAATACTGGCTGGAAACCACCGGCATACCGCTGATCGTGAAATACTTGTTCAGCTCGTCGAAGCTCGCGCTTGCGCCGCCGCGCCGGCAGCTCAAGACCGCCGCGCCCGCCTTCATCGTCTTGTCGAACGGCGTGCTGTAGAACAGGCGGTCCAAAAACGCGATGAGACTGCCGTTTGCCGAGGCGTAATAGACCGGAGAACCGACGACGAGGCCGTCCGCCGCCTCGAGCTTCGGCGCCGTCTCGTTGACGAGGTCGTCGAACACGCAGCGGCCAAGCGTTTTACAGCGCCCGCAGGCGATGCAGCCCTGCACGGCCTTTGCGCCGAGCTGCACGAGCTCCGTCTCGATCCCCTCGCGGTGCAGCGTCTTTTCCACCTCGGAGAGCGCCGTGAAGGTGCAGCCGTTTCTGCGCGGGCTGCCGTTGATTAAAAGAACTTTCATATTGGATTTCCTCCTATTTGTTGAAAATGGTTTCTTTTCTGTAGGCGATGTTGGCGAGTCTGCCGTCGCGGCACTTGAAATCGCCGGTGAAGCGGCGTGCGTAGAGGAATTCGCGGCCGATGTACGCCATCGGGTACGCATCGTCCGTGCCGGCCATGATCTCATCGCACAGCTCGGCCGCCTCCCCGATGATGCGCTTTTCCACCGCGCCGATCCCGTGCCCGCCATAGAGCACGTCGAACGCATCCGAAAACGCCGCAAAGTGCAGCAGGCTCTGCCTGTATGTCTCGATCGTCGTGGAGCCGGGCAGCGCGAGCAGCGTGTTTGGGTTGCAGGCGTCGCCGGAATAGACGGCGCGGTGCGCGCGGTCGAGAAACACGAGCGTACCCCCTGTGTGGCCCGGCACCGCGATCGCTTCAATCTGCACGCCGCCGAGGTCGAACACATCGCCGTCGCCCACGGGCAGCGTGCGCACCGCGCAGCGCGGCACGACGTCCTCCGGCACCGGCATAAACGCGCCCG
>URQJ01000227.1 GCA_900549945.1 uncultured Oscillospiraceae bacterium | reverse complement strand
GGCGGCTGGCGCAGCGCGCTGTAAAACGCGTCGCCGGCGCCCGAAAAGAGCCGCGCGAGCAGGCCGACGAGCTCCGCCGCCGCGATGCCGATCAGATAGCCGTAAACATCCCGCTTTTTCAAGATAATCCCCCCCCTGCGTCGGGGGCGCACAAAAAAACGCCGCCCGCCCTGCATTTTTTTACAGTGTATGCAGGGCGGGCGGCGCTTATTCACGCTTCGTCCTTCACGATGCCGAGCTCGTGCTTGATTTTCGTTGTGGAGATGCCGGGCGTGCGGTCCAGAAAGACCAGCTCGCAGTATTTCTTGAGATAGTCAAAGCGGTCGCTGCCGGCCCAATCACTGCCCATCACGACAACGTCGACATGGTAGTCCCTGACATCGCTGGCTTTCTGCTCCCAGCTTTCCTCCGGGATGACAAGATCGACATAGCGGATCGCCTCGAGCATCAGCTTGCGCGTCTCGTAATCGTGAAACGCGACCTTGCCCTTGCCCGCGTTAAACTCGTCGGTCGAGAGCGCGACGATCAGGTAATCGCCGAGCGCCTTCGCGCGCTTCAAAAGATTGATATGCCCGTAATGGAGCAGGTCAAACGTGCCGTAGGTCAAAACTCTTTTCATGGTTATCCAGCCTTTCCCGCGCTGCCGCGCGATGCTTCCAGCAAGGTTTCTATTGAAATCACTCGAACAATGCTTCAAATTCGGCGAGCGCCTGCCGGTTGAACGCCTCGGGGTCAAACGTCTTTTCCGCGCGCATGCCGCCCTGTGCGAACGCGCGCATGCCGCGCTCGATGCCCGCCTCGGTGTTTTCGACCAGCGTGCCGTAGCCCTGCCGCAGGAAATCCGCCGGGCCCTCGATGTCGGTTGAAATCACCGGTATGCCGAGGATCAGCGCCTCCATGATCGTCATCGGCAGCCCCTCGTGCAGCGAGGAGAGGAAGAAAGCGCTGCTCTGCGCGAGGATCGGGTACGGGTTCGACATGGAGCGGATGACAAAGATCCTGCCGCCGCCCATTTCGAGCGCCATATCCCGGATTTTAGCAAACTCGCTGCCGTACCCGCCGATGATGACGAGATAGGCGTTCGGGTGGTCGGGCATGAAGGAGACGAACGCGCGGATCAGGCGGTCCAGCCCCTTTTCGGGCGAGAAGCGCGCGATATTCGTGAAGATGAGGTTCCGGCCGTCGCGGAGCACCGCGTCCAGCGCCTCGAGCTCGACCGTGCTCTGCGTATCCGCATCGAAGGCGAGCGGATTCAGGGCCTTTTCCCTGATGCCGGCAATATCGTTGACATTGTGCACCACGTGGAGGCGCTCGCCGGCAATTTCCGGAAACGCCTGCCGCAGGGACTGCGTCAGCCCCTCGCGCACCGGCGCGATCTTATCAAAGCTGCCGTATGCTTTTCGGATGGACGGCATGTGGAAATTGCCCTTGAGCTTGTACTCCTGCGCCATATCGTTGTGGACAAAAATTATCCGCCGGGCGTTCGGCATCCGGCTGTAGAGGTGGATGATCTTCCGCTCGTAGCCGGTGTAATGGAGCAGGTACTCGAAATGCTGGCGCGGCAGCAGGCGCTTGACCTCGCGCGAGAAGTACGATTCCATCTTTTTCTGAATCCACTTCGTTTCGAGGTTCAGCCGGAAGTACAGCGCCTGCGCAAGGGTCTCCGAAACCGTCATAAGGCCGTAGCCCTGCATGGAAAGGTAGGTGACCTGCTCCGGCAGCAGGTTGAGCGTCAGGCGGTTCTTATTCACGGCGTTGCGGTAGAAGATCACCGTGTAGTTCCGCTTCTCAAGGTCGAGATTGTGGAGCACGGAGAGGCACGCCGTCGTGATTCCGTTCTTTTGCAGGGCGCCGGGCATGATCAGCACGTTTTCCCGGTTGTTCGCAAAGGCCGCGCCGTCGATGACCTCGGCGTTCTGCACCTCTGCCGCGCCGCCGAACACGAGGCGGCAGATCCGCGCCGCGCCGTCCGCGCCGTCATACGTGCAGTATTCCTTCTGAAACGCGCCGTATTCCTCGAAGCACTCGAGCAGCCGGAGCGCCTCCGCCAGTGCCCCGACGCTCTCTACGGTCGGGAACGGCAGCGATTCATACGGCAGGTACATGCCTCTGTCGCGCAGGTACGCCTCCTTGTCGTAGGCAAAGAGGATGATCTTTCGGCCGGTGTTCGCGAAATCGAAGAAAACGCTCGAGTAATCCGTCACGAGGCAGTCGGCCGCATTCAGGAATTCATAGGTTTCATACCGGCTGTCAAACGGGCGGATATGGCGAAAATCGTCGAACGAGATGCGGGACGAGACGTAGTTGTGCATCTTTGCAAAGATCACCGTGTCGTCGCCGAGCCGGCTGTCCAGCTCCGCCAGCATTTCCAAAATATAAGCGCACTGCGCGTCGTTGTCCTTTTTGTCGAGCGTGCCGCGCCAGGTCGGCATGTAGACGACGACCTTCTTGTCCGCGCAGCCGATCTGCGAGCGGATCCGCGCGCGGCCCTCCGCATCGAAAAACGCGTCGTTGCGCGGGTAGGGGCCGAGGATGTATTTGCCCTTGAACATGTTGTCGAGCATGTAGTCCCGCTTCATCACCTCGAAGGTGAAGCGGTTCGGATAGAGCAGGTAATCGGCCATCAGCATGTTGCGCTGCGAGTTGCCGAGCTCGTTCGGCGCGCTGATGATCTTGCGCCCCATCTGCTTGAGCGGCGTGCCGTGCCACGTATTGAGGTACACCTGCCCCGGCCGCTTGATGAAGAAGGAGGCGAAGGTCGAGTTATTGACAAGATAGCCGCAGGTGGCGAGCAGCTTACAGTATTGCCGCGAATAGATGCGCACGGCCTCGGCGCGGCCGCCGAGCGCGCGGAGCGCCGCCTCAACGGCGGGCATATCGCTCTTTGTGGAAACGACGTAGAGCTTCAGGTGCGCGTAGGCAGGGTCGGTGCACAGCGTCCGCAGGATATAGTACGGGTTGCCGAGGATGCCCTTGCCGTCGTATGCCTGAAGCAGAACGGCGTTCGGGTCGATCTCGCCCTTTTCATACCAGCGCACGTAGTGGTAGCGCGCGCGGAAGAACGGGCTTTTCCGCGCACGCTTCAGCGCCTTGCGCAGCGCCTTGAACCCTTTGGAAATCTTTGCGATATGTCTACTCATTCGATCATTGCCTCCACAATTCGCTTTGATGCCTGCCCGTCCTGATACGGGTTGAACCGGGCGTTGAACGCGCCGAGCTGCGCCCCCGCCCCGATGCTGCGCCGCACCGCGTCGGCGAGC
>URQJ01000226.1 GCA_900549945.1 uncultured Oscillospiraceae bacterium | reverse complement strand
CGCCTACGCGCTCGAGGGCAGCGCCTTCAACGCGGGCTCGGCGATCAAATGGCTGCGCGACGAGCTCGGTCTGATCGAATCGCCGCAGGAGGCGGACCGCCTCGCCGAAACGGTGCCCGATGCGGGCGGCGCGGTGTTCGTCCCGGCGTTTACGGGTCTCGGCGCGCCGTACTGGGACATGTACGCGCGCGGTGCGCTGCTCGGCGTGACCCGCGGCACCTCGAAGGCGCATCTGTGCCGCGCGGTGCTCGAGAGCATCGCATATGAGAGCCTCGACCTGTTCCGGGCAATGGAGGCCGGCAGCGGCGTGCAGATTTCCGAGCTGCGCGTGGACGGCGGCGCCTCCCGCAGCCGTTTCCTGATGCAGTATCAGGCGGATATCCTGCACTGCGCCGTGCGGCAGCCCGTGTGCCTCGAGACGACGGCGCTTGGCTCCGCCATGCTGGCCGGGCTTGCAGTCGGCGTGTGGGATTCGCTCGAGGAGCTTTCGACGATCTGGAAGCTCGGGCACGCGTATGCGCCGCAGATCGAGCCGGGCGAGGAGGCCGCAGCGCTGCGGCGCTGGCACAAGGCGGTGGAGCGCAGCCGAAATTGGGACAACGCGGAATAAAACGCGGCGCAGCCCCCGCGCACCTGCATGTGGACTCCGGCGTGCAGGCGGTATGGGCGCGCTCGGCCTGAGCGGGCTATGCGCGAAAATGCTTTTGATCGCTAAAGAAAAGATTTGACAAATATATCAATATCAGCTATTATATTAGTGTGCTAAATTAAGAGGGGGTGCGCTCCGATGATCGCTGTCATTGATTACGGCGCGGGCAATATCCGCAGTGTAGAAAAAGCGCTGATTCACATCGGCTGCAAGGTGACGGTCACGCGCGACCCGCAGGTGCTGCTTGCGGCAGATGCCGCCGTGCTGCCCGGCGTCGGCTCATTCGGCGATGCGATGCAGGCGCTGCGCGCGCGCGGGCTGGAGGAGCCGATCCGCGCCTTTGTCGCTTCGGGCAGGCCGTTTCTCGGCATCTGCCTCGGCCTGCAGGTTTTGTTTGAAAGCAGCGAGGAATCGCCGGGCGTTGCGGGGCTCAGCCTGCTGCGCGGCAAGATCGTCCGGATTCCCGCGGGCGAGGGGCTGAAAATCCCGCATATGGGCTGGAATTCCCTCGATATCCGCAGACCGCGCGGCCTGTTTGCACGCATCCCGGCGGAGCCGTACGTCTACTTCGTCCACTCCTATTACCTCAGGGCGGAGGAGGACGTCGTTACCGCGACGGCGGAATACGGCGTGACGATCGACGCGGCGGTGCAGAAGAGCAATCTGCTCGCTTGCCAGTTCCACCCCGAAAAGAGTGGGGCGGTCGGCATCGAGCTGCTGCGGAATTTTGCCGCAATGGCAGGGGAAGGGGGACGAGGCTGATGTATGCGAAGCGGATTATTCCCTGCCTTGACCTGAAAAACGGCCGGGTCGTCAAGGGGACGAATTTCGTCAACCTGCGTGACGCGGGCGACCCCGTTGAGGCCGCGGTCGAGTACGACCGCCAGAATGCGGACGAACTCGTGCTGCTCGACATCACGGCTTCCTCGGACGCGCGCGGCATTATGACGGACATCGTGTCGCGCGTTGCAAACAGCATCTTTATCCCGTTCACGGTCGGCGGCGGCATCCGCACAGTGGAGGATTTCACCGCGATTCTGCGCGCCGGCGCGGACAAGGTTGCGGTCAACTCGGCGGCGCTGAAAAATCCGCAGATCATCGAGGAGGCCGCGTATAAATTCGGCAGCCAGTGTGTCGTTGTCGCGATGGATGCGAAGCGCCGCCCGGGCGGCGGCTGGACGCTGTACCTGAACGGCGGGCGCATCGACACGGGCGTCGATGCGGTGATGTGGGCGAAAAAGGCGGAGCAGCTCGGCGCGGGGGAAATCCTCCTGACGAGCATGGACTGCGACGGCACAAAGGCCGGCTACGATCTCGAGCTGACGCGCGTCGTTTCGGAATCGGTCGGCATACCGGTGATCGCCTCGGGCGGCGCGGGCCGTCTCGAGCACTTCCGCGATGCGTTTACGGCCGGCAGGGCCGACGCGGTGCTCGCGGCGTCTCTGTTCCATTTTAGGGAGATTATGATCCCCCAGCTCAAGGATTATCTGGCCGAAAACGGCATTTCCGTGCGCAGAGGCTGAAATGAAGCGCCGGTCCCTTTTTGCGAGGGGACCGGCGCTTTTTGCCGCTCTGCCGCGCTGGGGCGCGCGGAAATGAAAGCGGAGGCGTCCGTGGAAAGCATCCTGTGAAACGGCGAGGCGGAATGCAGGCGCCTTTTCACGCCCGTGCATCCTGCGGGCGCTCAGCGCAGGGCGGGCATATCCCGCAGCGTCTGTGCAAGGTGTGCCGCGTTCTGCCCGATGGGCAGGGTGCCGTCTGCGCGCAGGATAGGGCAGCGCAGGGCTTGCAGCCACACGTCGAGGTCGCGCTCCGTCCGAGCGGCCGCCATGTCCAGAAAGGCTTTTTCACGCGCGTACAGGTTGCCGCCCGGCAGCATGCGCCGCCCGAATTTTTCGAGCGCGCGCGCCCGAATGCGCTGCATCCGAATTTCCCGCGGGACATCGAGCCGCACGGCGCAGCGGTAAAATGCGGCGGCCTCCGCGCCGTAATCGCCCCGCACGTCGGCGAGGACGAAATCGCTGTGGGCGCGGATCTCCGCGAGCAGGCGCTCCGCCGCCTCCGCGCGGCTGCACGGCGCGCTGTAGTCGGGACCTGCCGGAAAGAACAGCGCTTCGCTGTCGATGAAATGAAAGCCGAGCTTCGCCGCCAGCGCTTTGCCGAGCGTGGTTTTTCCGCTGCCGTTCAGGCCGCAGACCAGAATGCCGTCTGCCATGTGCCCGCCTCCTTTTGTGATTTATTTGCCGCGCCCTCGGGCACGGCCTATTTTTTCGGGAATTTCTGCCGGTACACGCGGTAGGAGAGCGCGCCGGGGACGCCGACCCACAGCAGTATGGCGAGGCCCGTCAGCGTCTCGATTTGTCCGGTCGCCAGAACGCCGGCGGCGTAAAAGCAGACGAGCGGGAACGAGATGTACCCGACGGCGCGGTGCGCGCAGATCCAAGCGTCCTCGTCCGCGACGGTCCACGGCAGGCGCAGGCCGGTGTGGCGCGTGCGGGGCAGCTTCGGCGCGAGGTTGCCGAGAAACAGGATGACGGCCGAGACGACCGCCGCGGCGAGGTATTTCTCGTCGTTCTCCGAAATTCGGAGCACGCCGGCGGCGAGCAGCGACAGCGTGGAGGCGCACACGGAGCCCATCGAGGT
>URQJ01000225.1 GCA_900549945.1 uncultured Oscillospiraceae bacterium | reverse complement strand
GCGGCGCGCAACTCGGGCCTTTTGAGCCGCGCCGGCGAGATCGAGCGCATCCGCAGTGAGGCGCAGAAGCTGCGCATGGAGGCGGAGGCGGCTGCATCGCGCTTCAAGGAGGCGCAGCAGGCGGCCTCGAACGCGGCGGCAGAGCTGGATACGGCGCGCAGCGCGCTGACGGTTTTTAACGAGGACAAGATCCGCTTTGCATCGGAGATCGCCCGCACAGAGCGGGACATGGAGGCGCAGAAGCGGCAGTACGGGAATCTGCTCGAGGAGCGCGGCAGCGCCGCAGAGCGCATCGCCGCGCTGGAAAGCACGGCCGCAGAGGCCGCGGCGCAGGCGGAAGCGCTGGAAAACGAGGCGGCTGAAGCGCGCCTGAAGATGGAGGGCATGTCCGGCAGCCGCGCGGAGCAGATGCAGCGCTGCGACGACATGAGCCGCCGGCTGCAGGAGATCCGCCTGCTCGGGCTCGCGGTTGAAAAGGATAAGGAAACGCTGACGGCGGCGGTTCAGTCGCTGGAAGTGCGCCTTTCGGACCGCGCCGGGCGCGTAAAGCAGCTTGAGGCGGAGATCGAAGCGTGCGAAGCGCGCATCGAGGCGCGCGGTGCGGAGATCGAAGCGCTCCGCCGTGCGGTGGAGAAGCTCCGTGCAGAGGCGGAGGAGAAGCGCGCGGCCGTGCAGCAGATCGCCGAAAAGCGCTCCGCGCTCGAGCAGCGCGCGGGCGAGCTGCGTGCAAAGGAGCGGGAGATCACCGCGCGGCGCGAGAATACCGGCCGCGAGGCCGAACGACTGC
Organism: uncultured Oscillospiraceae bacterium; assembly: GCA_900549945.1. Lineage (GTDB taxonomy): Bacteria > Bacillota > Clostridia > Oscillospirales > Acutalibacteraceae > Hominenteromicrobium. Next base: position 2,507 of record URQJ01000225.1, on the reverse strand, counting down.
GCGAGCGCCTCGAGGGGCTGCAGCGCGAGTACGACACGATCATCGCGAAGCTCTGGGAGGAATACGAGCTCACGCGCCGCGAGGCCGAGGAGATCGGCATCGCGATCGACGACGCGGCAGCCGCGCAGCGCCGCCTGACGGAGCTCAAAAACAAGATCAAGGCGCTCGGCGCCGTCAACGTGGCGGCGGTCGTCGAATACAAGGAGGTTTCCGAGCGCTATACCTTTATGAAGGCGCAGACCGACGACGTGGAAAAATCGAAGGCGGAGCTTTTGAAGCTGATCGACGATCTGACGCGCCGGATGCAGTCGCAGTTTACGGAGCGTTTTTCCGAGATCAACGCGCATTTCGGGCAGATTTTCCGCGATCTTTTCGGCGGCGGCTCGGCGGCGCTCTCTTTTACGGATGAGGGGGATATCCTGAATTCCGGCATCGAGATCAAGGTGCATCCGCCGGGCAAGATCGTCTCGCACATCGAGCTGCTTTCCGGCGGCGAAAAGGCGCTCTGCGCGATCTCGATCTACTTTGCGATCATGCGCGTTAGCCCGCCGCCGTTCTGCATGCTCGACGAGATCGAGGCGGCGCTCGACGATGTGAACGTCACGCGCTTTGCGAATTACCTGCGCCGCATGAACGACAACACGCAGTTCATCGCGATCACCCACCGGCGCGGCACGATGGAGGAGGCCGACATGCTGTACGGCGTTACCATGCAGGATCAGGGCATTTCAAAGCTCTTGTCCCTGCGCGCGCACGAGGTGGAGGAGAAGCTCGGGCTGAAATAAGCCCGGGCGCCGCGTATCAATAGCTTTTGGAAAGAGGTGCCTGCATGGGCTTTTTTGACAAAATCAAGGCGGGGCTCAAAAAGACCCGCGAAAACATCAGCAGCCAGATCCATTCGATGTTGCACGCCTTCACGAAAATCGACGAGGAGCTGTTCGAGGAGCTGGAGGAACTGCTCGTCATGGCGGACGTTGGCGTGAACACGGCGGAGCACATCTGCGATACGCTGCGCGCCCGCGTCAAGGAGCGCGGCGTGACCGACCCGAACGCGATCATGGGCCTGCTCGAGGAGGTCGTCACCGAGATGATCGGCGGGGACAACGCGCTGCATCTCGATACGCAGCCTGCCGTAATCCTCGTGATCGGCGTGAACGGCGTCGGCAAGACGACGACGATCGGCAAGATCGCCTCGCGCCTGAAAAAAGAGGGCAAAAGCGTGATCCTCGGCGCGGCGGATACGTTCCGCGCGGCGGCGATCGAGCAGCTCGAGGTCTGGGCGGACCGCGCGGGCGTGCCGATCGTCAAGCACGCCGAGGGAGCGGACCCTGCGGCCGTCGTGTTCGACACGATCTCGGCCGCGAAAGCGCGGCACTGCGACGTCGTGATCTGCGATACCGCGGGCCGCCTGCACAACAAGAAAAACCTGATGGACGAGCTCGCGAAGATCTCGCGCATCATCGACAAGGGCCTGCCGGGGTGCAGCAAGGAAGTTCTGCTCGTGCTCGACGCGACGACCGGCCAGAACGCCGTCAATCAGGCGCGCGTGTTCAAGGAGGCCGCCGGGCTGACCGGCATCGTGCTCACAAAGCTGGACGGCACGGCCAAGGGCGGCGTCGTGCTCGCGATCCGTGAGGATCTCGGCCTGCCGGTGAAGTTCATCGGCGTCGGCGAGCAGGTGGATGATTTGCAGCCGTTTGACGCGGCGGATTTTGCCCGCGCGCTGTTTGAGCGGCCGGAGCAGCCATGAGGCTCGCAGTTTTTTCAGACGTCCACAGCAATCATTTTGCGCTTGAGGCCTGCTTTGCGGCGGCGGAAAGGCGCGGGGCAGACCTGTGGATTTTTCTCGGCGATTATATTTCGGACTGCGCCGAGCCCCACCGGACGATGGAACTTTTATACCGCGCGCGGCGGGAGCACGACTGCATATTCATCAAGGGAAACCGCGAGGAGTACATCCTCAGCCACCACAAAAACGGGAGCGACTGGCAGTTCGGCATGTCGACGGGGTCGCTGCTCTACACGTACCAAAACCTGACGGCGGCAGACCTCGCCTTTCTCGATGCAATGCCGAATGTGCGGGTCATCGATCCGAATGGCAAATGTGCGATCTGCCTCTGCCACGGCTCGCCGGAGAAAACACGCGAGACGCTCCACCCGTTTTCCTATAACGTGGAGCGCTGGCTCTTGAAAATCGAGCAGCCGCTTCTGATGAGTGGCCACACCCATCGGCCGCTTGTCGCGCGGAACGGCGTGAAAATGTATGTGAACCCCGGCGCGGTCGGCATTCAGGCGACGGAGACCGTCACGGCGAAGATGGCGTTTCTCGAGTCGGACGGCGCCCGCTGGGTGCCGGAGCTCGTCGAGGTGCCGTACGACGTTGCGGCGGCCGTCGAAGAGCTCGACCGCAGCGGCCTGACAGAGCTCGCCGGCGTTTGGGGGCGCGCGATCCGCAGGCAGCTCTGCGAGGGCAAGAATTACTCGCTTTTCTGTGTGGAACGCGCGGC
>URQJ01000224.1 GCA_900549945.1 uncultured Oscillospiraceae bacterium | reverse complement strand
CATACGAGATCTATGCCGTGACTGGAGTTCAGACGTGTGCTCTTCCGATCTGAGCACTGTCTCGTCCATCTTCTGCTTTGGCTTTGCGAGGAAGCGCCGCACCGCGTAGTCGAGCGTCATGCGCTTTTCAAGCACACCGTAAAAAATCGCGGAGGCCAGCGCCGCATCGCGCGGCGCAAGGCCTGCGGCGCGGATCGCCTTGTCGATCACGATATTCGAATAGCCTTCGTTCTGCGTCACGGCGTTTAAAGCCGCGAGCGCCGTTTTCCGGGATGAAGTCGCCATATCACCGAATCCTTACCGTATCGCCCGCGAGCGGGTGACCGCGCAGGTAGTCGCTGCCGCGCATGCGCTTGCCGTTCTCGGGCTGAATTTCCGTGAGCCGCACGGCGCCCTCACCGCAGAACACGGTCATTTCGCCGTCCAGCTCAGCCATGGTGCCGGGCTCGCCCGAAGCGCAGGCAAGCTCCGTGCGGTACAGCTTCATGCGCTTGCCGCCGAGCATGAAAAACGCCGCCGGCCACGGGTTCAGGCCGCGCACAAGGTTGTGCACCGCCTGCGCGGGCATTGCCCAGTCGATTTCGCCCATTTCCTTGCGGATCATCGGCGCGTGCGTCGCCGCCGCCTCATCCTGCGGCTCGGGCACGATCGTGTCGAGCCGGTCGATCGTATCGACCAGCAGCTCTGCGCCAATCAGCTTGAGGCGGTCAAACAGCTCGCCGGAGGTCTCGTTTTCCCCGATCTCCGTCTCCGCCTTTCGCAGCATGTCGCCGGTGTCGAGCCCCTCGCCCATCTGCTGGATCGTGACGCCCGTCGTTTTCTCACCGTTCAGCACCGCCCACTGGATCGGCGCGGCGCCGCGGTATTTCGGCAGCAGCGAGCCGTGGACGTTGATGCAGCCCCTCGGCGGGATCGCGAGAACCGCCGGCGGCAGCAGCTTGCCGTACGCCGCGACGGCGATCAGCTCAGGCTTCAGCGCGCGCAGCGTTTCGGCGGCCTCCTCGGTGCGCAGCGTCGCAGGCTGGTATACCGGGATGTCGCGCTCGAGCGCCAGCGCTTTGACCGGCGGCGGCAGCAGCTTGTGCCCGCGGCCCTTCGGCTTATCGGGCTGCGTGTAGACCGCTGCGATCTCGTGCCCGCGCATAAGGAGCGCCTCGAGGCTCGGCACCGCGAAATCCGGCGTGCCCATAAAAACGATTCTCATGCGTTGCCCTCCCGCTCGAGCTCCTCGGGGTCGAGCATGCGGCTCGCACGCTCCGTGAAGCACACGCCGTTCAGGTGGTCAATCTCGTGGCAGAACGCGCGCGCGAGCAGCTCCGTGCCGGAGATTTCAAACGTCTTGCCGTGGCGGTCCTGCGCGCGCACCGTCACGTTCATCGGGCGGCAGACCATGCCCCACTCGCCCGGGAACGACAGGCAGCCCTCAGCGCCGTCCTGCTCGCCGGAGGAGGCGACAATTTCGGGGTTGATCAGCTCGATGCGGCCCTCGCCGACATCGACGACGACGACGCGGCGCAGAAGGCCGACCTGAGGCGCCGCAAGACCGACGCCGTTCGCGTTCTCCATCGTCTCATACATGTCGTCGAGCAGCGTCCAGAGCTTGGCGTCGAACTTCTCGACCGGGCGGCACATCTTTGTCAGCACCTCGTCGCCGGTCGTTACTATATTTCTGCGTGCCATGGCTATGGCTCCTTTCTGTATTTACAAAATCACATCGGGGTTCGGGTCGGCATAGGCCGTGACCGCCTGAAAGCGCTTGTCCGCGGCGAAATCCGCGAGCAGCGCGGCGATGATGTCCCGAAACTGCCGTGTGTTCTTATATTTCATCACGATTTTATAGCGGTACTTGCCGCCCATGCGCGAAACGGACGCTGCCGAGGCGCGCAGCAGGCGCAGCGGCAGCGCCGGGTAATCCCGGCTGAACGTCTCCCGCAGCCGCGCGGAAAAGCACTCTGCCGCCGCGCGGACGTGCTCCTCCTTCTCCCCGACAAACCCGATTTGCAGGATGTCCGAAAACGGCGGGTACAGCATCGCCCGGCGGAAGCGGATCTCCGTCTCAAAAAAGCGCTCGTAGTCCTGCTCGGCCGCAAGCCGCAGGTACGGGTTTTCCGGCACGTGGGTCTGGATCAGCGCCGTGCCGCGGTAGCGGCCGCGCCCCGCCCGGCCGACCACCTGCGTGAGCAAGTCGAAAGTGCGCTCGTTGCTGCGGTAGTCGTCGCTGTAGAGCGACTGATCCGCCGAGAGCACGCCAACGAGCGTGACGTTCTCGAAATCGAGCCCCTTCGCAACCATCTGCGTGCCGACCATGATATCGTATTCGCCGGCAGAAAACGCGGCGAGCTTCTTTTCGAGCGCGTATTTGTTCGCGGTCGTGTCGGTGTCGATGCGCAGGATACGCGCCTCGGGAAAAGCCTCGCGCAGCTGATCCTCGGCCTTCTGCGTGCCGCCGCCTGAGAAGGTGATCTCCGTGCTGCCGCAGGCCGCGCAGCGCGCGTTCGCCGGCTCGGAATGCCCGCAGTAGTGGCACATCAGGCGGTTATTCGCCGCGTGGTAGGTCAGGGAAATCGAGCAGTTTGGGCAGGAGACGACCGTCTTGCAGCTTTTGCAGACCGCATAGGTGTGGTAGCCGCGGCGGTTCAAAAGGACGATCGACTGCCGCCCCTGCGCGAGGTTTCCGGAGATCGCCCGCGCGAGCGCCATGCTGATCATCGGCTTGCCGCGGTAGAGATCCTCGCCGTTCATGTCGACAAGCCGCACATCGGGCACCAGCGCGTCGCCGTAGCGGTTCAAAAGCGCGTGGTAGCGGTACCTGCCGCTTTTCGCCATGAAATACGATTCGACCGACGGCGTCGCAGAGCAGAGCAGGCAGTATGCCTTGTTGTAGCTGGCGCGGAACTTCGCGATTTCCCGCGCGTGGTAGCGCGGGCTGCTCTCCGACTTGTAGGTACTCTCCTGCTCCTCGTCCATGACGATCAGCCCGAGCGCCTGCACCGGCGCAAAGACCGCCGAGCGCGTGCCGACGACAATTTTCGCCTGCCCGCTGCGCACCCGCTTCCACTCGTCCATGCGCTCGCCCATCGAGAGGCCGCTGTGGAAAACGGCGACCGTGTCGCCGAACGCCGCGGTAAAGACCGCAAGCGTCTGCGGCGTCAGCGAGATCTCCGGCACGGTGACGATCACGCCGCGCCCCCTTTTGAGGACGTGCCGGATCACGTGCATGAAAACCGCCGTCTTGCCCGATCCCGTGATGCCGTAGAGCAGCGCGACCGCCTGCTCCGGCCCGTCGCACTCGCGCA
>URQJ01000223.1 GCA_900549945.1 uncultured Oscillospiraceae bacterium | reverse complement strand
GTGCTGCCGTGCGCTGCGGCTGTCTCCTCTGTCGTCTGCACGCTGCCGCACGCCGTGCCAAGCAGGGCGAGCGCGCACGCAAGCGCCAAAGCCGCTGTTTTCCCTTTCATGTGCAAGCCCCTTTCGCACCGCCGCGCCGTTTCAGCCGGCGGGTATTTTTTCCTTTCACCCTGTATGTAAGCAGCGGGAAGCTCATTGTTACAAAAATTTCGTGAAAATTTGAAAAAATCTCGAAATACCTATTGACAATCTTTTGATTGTATATTATATTTTATTCACCACATTAAAAGGAGACGAGAAATTTGAATTGGACACTTCCCGGCACCGTGCTCCGCGTCGATTCCGATAAGCCCGAGGCGGCGGAGGAGATACTATCCGCCATGTTCCTGACGGGGGGCCTCGTGCTCTCGCAGGTCACACAGGTCACAGGGCTTGAGCCGTACATCGTGCAGAACTGGGTGCGCCGCGGCTTTCTCTCCGCGCCGAAGCAGCGCAAGTACACGCGCCGCCAGCTCAGCCGCGTCCTGATCATCAACGCGCTGAAGAGCGCGCTGCCGATCGACCAGATCTGCCAGCTTTTGAGCTATGTCAACGGCGCGCTGGACGACGAGGAGGACGACACCATCGACGACACAGAGCTCTACAACGCCTTCGTCGTGCTCGTCCGCGCGGTGGAGCGCGGCGGCTTCCCGACCGCGAACGAGATCACGCCCCTGCTCGAACGCAGCCTGCCGGACTACAACGAGCCGGTTCCCGGCGCGCGGTCGCGCGTGCACGAGGTTCTGCGGATCATGCTGACCGCCTGGCGCTCCGCACAGCTTCAGGAGGAGGCCCAGCGCATGCTGCGCACGCTGCCGAAATCGCCGCGCATCGTGTGAGCCGCCCGTACAATGCGGCCTCAAGAAGGCGCATTCATTTTTGAAAAAGGAGAAAATGATTTATGTTTGATTTTTTTAAGGGCGCCGGCGCGCCGCCGGAGGGCGGCCCCGCGGTGTATCCCGTTCGTTCGGGCGGCGGCCTGCCGAAAAAGCTGCCGCGCTATCTGCTCATCGGCCTTCTCGCCGCGCTCGTGGTCGCCGTCGCCGCCACCTGCTGGTACACGGTGGACGACAAGCAGCAGGCCGTTGTGACGACGTTCGGCAAGGTCACCGACGTGACCGACGCCGGCCTGCACTTCAAGCTGCCGCTCGGCATCCAGCAGGTCGAAAAGGTGGACGTCAACGTCTACCAGAAGCTCGAGCTCGGCTACCGCAGCACCGGCGGCGACGCCGACAGCTTCGACATCATCGACAGTGAGACGAAGATGATCACCGGCGATTACAACATCGTCAACGTGGAATTCTTCGTCGAATACAAGGTGAGCAACCCCGAGCAGTATCTCTACGGCTCGTACGACCCCGAAACGATCCTGCGCAACCTGCTGCAAAGCCAAGTGCGCAACGTGGTCGGCTCGGAGGCTGTGGACGCCGTGCTGACGACCGGCAAGGAATCGATCCAGATGCGCGTCAAGGAGCTTGTCGCCGAGGTTTTGCAGACGTACGACATCGGCCTGACGCTCGTGGACGTGAAAATTCAGGATTCCGACCCGCCGACCGAGGAGGTCACCGAGGCCTTTAAGGCTGTGGAGACGGCGAAGCAGCAGGCGGAAACCGTCATGAACGAGGCCCGCGCCTACCAGAACGCCCAGCTCCCGCAGGCCGAGGCCAGCGCCGACGAGCTGCTGCGCAACGCGGAATATTTGAAGCAGAAGCGCATCAACGAGGCGACCGAGCAGGTCGCGATGTTCGAAGCCATGTTCAAGGAATACAGCCAAAATCCGGACATCACGCGCTCGCGCATGTATTACGAGGCGATTTCCGAGGCGCTCCCCGGCGTGAAGGTGTACATCAACACCGCCGGCGAAGGCGGCGTGGACATGATGCTTCCGCTTGAAAGCTTTGTACAGGACGGCAATCAGGCCGCATCCGGTGAATAAACGAGGAGATTAACCCATGAAAAAGAAAGTGATTGTGATTTCAGCCGTCGTGCTTGCCGCGGCCGTCTGCCTGTTCGGCTCGATGTTCACCGTGCGTGAAAACGAATACGGCTGCACGGTGCGCGCCTCGAAGATCGTATCGACGACCGATGCGGCCGGGCTGCACTTTAAGCTGCCGTTCATCGACAGCGTCAAGTATTTCCCGAAGGCGACGATGCTCTACGACATCCCGCCCAGCGAGGTGCTGACCGCCGACAAGCAGAACATGACGGTGGACTGCTACGTGCTTTGGGAGATCGCCGACCCGCTGAAATTTTACCAGTCGCTCGGCAACACGACCGTCGCCGAGGAGCGCCTGAACGCGCTGACCTACAATGCGCTCAAGAACGTGATGGGCACGCTCTCGCAGGCGGACATCATCAACATGGACGACGCCGCGGAGCGAAACGAAATCTACGAGGGCATCACGACAAGCGTCGATGCGCTGGCCGAAAACTACGGCATCCGGGTCGAGGACGTGAAGATCAAGCGCTTCGACCTGCCGGAGGCGAACGAGAGCGCGGTCTACACGCGCATGATCTCCGAGCGCCAGCAGATCGCGGAGAAATACACCGCGGACGGCAACTATGAAGCCTCCCTGATCCGCAACGACGTCGATAAGCAGGTGAACATCATCGTCTCAAACGCCGAGGCGGAGGCCGCAAAGCTCGTCGCCGAGGGCGAGGCCGAATACATGCGCATGCTGGCCGAGGCGTATAACTCGCCCGAAAAGCAGGAATTCTACGAATTCACGCTCGCGCTCGACGCGCTCAAGGAAACGCTGAACGGCGATGAAAAGACGATCATCCTCAGCGCGGATTCCGACCTCGCGCAGATCCTGACGAGCCCCTGATTTCCGCACTACCGATAAAAAATACCGGACGGCAGGCCGACCGGCAGACAAAAAAGGGCAGCGCCATCCGGTTTTCCGCCGGAGGCGCCGCCTTTTTTATGGACTGAACCGCATGCGGCTCTTTTATGCTCAGTGACCCTGCACGTTGACTTCTTCCTCGCGCAGCTTTGAAAACACGATGCGCTGGCCCGAATACAGGCTGAAATAACCCGAAAGCAGAAAGCTGACGAACGCGGCGATCATGTAAAACAGCGCGCCCTCGCCGCCGAACAGCTCAATGCTCAGCAGTACCGTGGCGAGCGGGCAGTTCGTCACACCGCAGAACAGCGCCGCAATGCCCACCGCCGCGCCGAACGCAGGGCTCATGCCGAGCACAAGCGCCAGCGCGCCGCCCATCGTCGCGCCGATGAACAGCGTCGGCACGATCTCGCCGCCCTTGAACCCGGCGCC
>URQJ01000222.1 GCA_900549945.1 uncultured Oscillospiraceae bacterium | reverse complement strand
CGATCGAGCCCGTAGAGCCGAGCAGAGATAATTTTTTCATGGGGTCACAGTCCTTTCTCAGGGCACCATCGGCAGAAGCCGCAGCACGAGATAGACGAACGGCGCGGTGAAAATCACGCTGTCGAAGCGGTCGAGCACGCCGCCGTGCCCCGGAATCACGTTGCCGAAATCCTTGATATGGCAGCTCCGCTTGATGAGCGAAAAGCTCAGATCGCCGAGCACGGAGACGAGCGCGCCGAACAGACCGATGATAAAGAGCGACAGCATGTTGACCTGCCGCGTGCCGCCGTAAAACACCTCGGCGAAGAGCCAGCCCCAAAGCTCGAGCAGCACGATGCTGGAAATAACGCCGCCGACAAGCCCCTCCACGGTCTTTTTCGGGCTGATTTCGGGGCACAGCTTGTGCCGGCCGAAGAGCTTCCCGGCGAAAAACGCGCCGGCGTCCGGAATCCACGCCGCAAAAACGCAGATCAAAGCGTAAAACATGCCGTGCTGCGCGTTCAGCCCGCGCACGAGCACGATGGTTTGCAGCCCGAGCGGGATGATGACGACCATGCTGTACACGACCGCTATCTCCTTAAACGAGATCTCCCGGTGCTTCGCGAGCAGCGCGCCGAAAACACAGGCAGTGAACGCCGCGTAGACGTACAGATTCGCGTCCTGAAACTCGAGAAACTGCACGAGCACGGCCGTGGCGACGCCCGGCGCCGTGATGTACCAGCGGTTTGAAAGCCCGAGCGCCTTGATGACCTCGTACACCGCGAGCGCCGAAATCAGCGCGACAGCGATATTCAGCGCCAGCGGGAACGAGCGGTTAAAAACGATGATTGCGAGAAAAAAGATGACCAGAATAGCTCCGGAGAAAACCCTGTCCTTCATACCTGTTCCTTTCACGTGCGGAAATTGCCGTCATACGCCGCCGAAGCGCCGGCTGCGGCTTTGGTATTTCTCGATCGCCGCATCCAGATGTTTCGGCTTAAAATCGGGCCAGAGGATGTCGAAAGACACGAACTCGGCATAGGCGCTCTGCCACAGAAGGAAGTTTGAGAGCCGCTCCTCGCCGCTCGGGCGGATGATGAGATCGGGGTCGGGCTGGCCGGCGGTGAAAAGCGCGCCGGAGAGCATCTCCTCCGTGATGTCACCGGGCTCGAGCGCGCCGTCCTTCACGCGCTGGGCCAGCGCCCGCGCCGCGTGCGCGATCTCCGCGCGGCCGCCGTAGTTCATCGCGAGGTTCAGGACCATGCCGGTTTTCGGGGCGCTCGCCTCCTCCACACGGCGGATCAGCGCCTGCAGCTCCTCGTTAAACGCCGAAACGTCGCCGATGAAGCGCACGCGGATGTTTTCATCCATGAAATCCCGCAGCGCCTCCTCGAGGTATTGGTGAAAGAGCTTCATCAGCGCGGAAACCTCCTCGGCGGGGCGGTTCCAGTTTTCGGTGGAAAACGCGTACACCGTGAGGTATTTCACGCCGATCGAGGAAGCATAGCGCGTGATCGTGCGGAAATTCGCCGCCCCGGCGGTGTGGCCGGCCGTGCGCGGCAGGCCGCGCTTTTTCGCCCACCTGCCGTTGCCGTCCATGATGATGCCGATGTGCTGCGGCACCGCCGGTGCAGCCGTTTTATTCAGAAATGCCATTGCTTTTTAACGTCCTTTCCTCCGTATTCCGAACGGGCCGGGAATCAGAGGGTGATAACCTCTTTCTGCTTTGCCTCAGAGCACTTATCGACGGCCTTTGTGCTCTTATCCGTGATGTCCTGCGCCTTCTTTTCGGCCTGCTTGAGGTCATCCTCGGTCAGCTCGCCCTCCTTCTTCATCGCCTTGAGCTTTTCGATCGCATCGCGGCGGATGGAGCGCAGCGCGACCTTCGCGTCCTCGGCCATCCGGCTGACGTCCTTCACGATCTCCTTGCGCTTTTCCTCGGTGAGCGGCGGGAAAACGAGGCGGATCGTCTTGCCGTCCGACTGCGGGTTGATGCCGATGTCGGAGGTCTGGATCGCGCGCTCGATCGCGCGGCAGACGGAGCCGTCCCACGGCTGGATTGTCAGCACGCGCGCTTCCGTGACGGACACGGACGCAAGCTGGTTGACCGGCGTCGGTGCGCCGTAGTAGTCGACCGTCACCTTGTCGAGCACGGACGGGTTTGCGCGGCCCGCGCGGATGGCGGCGTAATCGTTCTCGAGCTTCTGGATGGTCTTGTTCATTTTGCTTTCGGCTTTTGCCAGGACTTCTTTCATATCTATGCACCTATCCTCTCAGAAATTTATAAATCTGCCGCACCGGGCGGCTCCCTCAAAACCGTGCGCCGCTCAGTCGTTCTCGATCACGGTGCCGACGTTTTCACCGCAGACGGCGCGCACGATGTTCTCCGGGTCCTCAATGCTGAACACGAGGAACGGGATGCCGCGGTCCTTGCAGAAGGAGGCCGCCGTCATGTCCATCACCTGCAAATTCTGGTTCAGCACATCCATATAGGTAAGGCGGTCGTACTTCTTCGCGTTCGGGTTCTTCTTCGGGTCGGAATCGTAGACGCCGTCCACCATCGTCGCCTTGAGGATTACCTCGGCGTCGATCTCCGCGCCGCGCAGCGCCGCGCCGGTATCGGTGGAGAAGAACGGGTTGCCCGTGCCGCAGCCGAACACGACGACGCGGCCCTTTTCAAGGTGGCGCACCGCGCGGTTGCGGATGTACGGCTCGGCGACCTCCTGCATGGCGATGGCCGTCTGCACGCGCACGTCCAGTCCGACCTGCTCGAGGCCGTCCGCCACGCCGAGCGCATTGATGACCGTCGCGAGCATGCCCATGTGGTCGGCGCGCGTTCTGTCCATGCTGCCGCTGCTGCGGCCGCGCCAGAAGTTGCCGCCGCCGACGACGATGGCGACCTCACAGCCCATATCGACAATTTTTTTGATCGGCTCGCAGATCTTGACGACCGTGTCAAAATCGATGCCGTGGCCGACGTTTCCGGAAAGCGATTCGCCGCTGAGCTTCAGCAGCACTCTTTTGTACTTGAGACCCATACAAGTTTTCCTCATTTCATTTGCATAATCATTGTCGCGCCGCCGCGCGCAGTTACACTTATACTTATTTTACATGAGCCCCCCGTATTTGTAAAGCCTTTCCGTGAAATGTTTACGGAATTGAAAAACTTTCGGCTTTTCGGAAATCTTCAAACGCAGTTCACACATGGCTTTTATAATGGAAAAAAACAGCGGCCATGCGCCGCTGAAAGCCGGAAAGGACGATTCCCCATGAAGCCTGCTGTTCAAACGCGCCTGCGCGCCGCCGCGTGCGCCGCCGCCCTAGCCCTCCTCCTAGCCGCC
>URQJ01000221.1 GCA_900549945.1 uncultured Oscillospiraceae bacterium | reverse complement strand
CCGCTGCGGCCGCCGCGGCAAACGGCGCGTACTTGCCGAACACAAGTCCCCGCGCCGAGAGAAACCCCGCGAGCGCCGCGACCGCCAGCATCACCGCCTTTTGCACATACGGCACGGAAAGCGCCTCGCGCAGCCTGTCCTGCACCCGCCGCAAACTGTTTTCTTCCATATTCATACGTCCTCTTCCTTTCTTTCGGGTGTGCGCCCCGCACGCCGCTGATTCCTGTAACTTACCGTCATCTGTAAGCTGTAGCAACATTATACGGAGGAGCCGCCGCAGGAAAACGCGAATCCCGCAGGCCGTTTTTTGAATGTTTTGCGGATTGCCCGCCGTTCGTGTCGCGCGGCTGGGAAAGCGTTTCGAAAAAGCGCGCAAAGTTTTTTGAGCACTTGACAAAAAACGAAAAAGGGCATAGAATATCGATAAGATCAGGAAACCTGAGATTGGGAAAAGTACCCGCGCTCAAAGCGGCAAAGAGAGCTCCCGGCGGTGGAAACGGAGCGTGTGCGGCGCGGCGAATGGACCCATGAGGGCGGGCGGGAAAATCGCCCGACGTCTGCCGCGTTAAGGCTTTGAGCGGGCGCATTGCGCCAACTTGGGTGGTACCGCAGGAAGCGCAGCCTCTTGTCCCTTGTTTTTGGGGATAAGGGGCTTTTTTCATACCCGCGCCTTCAAGACCGCCGGCCAACCAATTCCCCTCGCACCCGAACCGTTTATCACAAGAAGAAAGGAAGCCACTATGGAATACAAATTTTCAGAACGCGTTTTGACCCTGAAGCCCTCCGCGATCCGCGAGATCTTCAAATACGCCGCCGACCCGTCATATATCTCGCTCTCCGCGGGCAACCCGGCGCCGGAAGCCTTCCCGGCAAAGCCCCTCGCCGAGATCTCCGCAAAGCTGATGGCCGAAAACCCGATCCTCGCGCTGCAATACAGCACAACCGAGGGCTATGTGCCGCTGCGCGACCACCTGCGCGGCTATATGCGGGAGAAGCACGGCACCGGCCGCGATTTCGACGACGTCCTTATCACGAGCGGCGCGCAGCAGATCATGGATCTGTTCACGAAATCGATTCTGAACGAGGGCGAGACCGTGCTGTGCGAGGCGCCGAGCTTCATCGGCACGCTCAACGACTTCCGCTCCTACAGGGCGAAGCTCGTCGGCATCCCGATGGACACCGACGGTATGAACATAGAGGCGCTCGAGAAAGCGCTCCAAACCGAGAAAAACGTCAAGTTCATCTACACGATCCCGAATTTCCAGAACCCCTCCGGCATCACGATGAGCCTTGAAAAGCGTAAAAGGCTCTATGCGCTCGCAAAGCAGTACGGCGTGATGATCCTTGAGGATAATCCGTACGGCAATCTGCGCTACGCGGGCGAGCCGCTGCCGACGATCAAATCGTTCGACGAGGACGGCATCGTGCTCTACGCCGGCTCGTTCTCAAAGGTCATCTCCCCCGGCATGCGCGTCGGCTACGCGATCGGCCCGAAGCCGGTGCTCGCCAAGATGACCGTCTGCAAGCAGGGGCAGGACGTGCACACGAATATCTGGTCTCAGGTGCTCTGCCACCGCTTCATGACTGAATACGACTACGAGGCGCACCTCGAGGGCCTGCGCGCGCTCTACACCAAAAAGCGCGCGTTCCTGCTCGGTTTGATGGAAAAGAACCTCGCGCCGCACGTCACGTGGGACCCGTTCGACGGCGGCCTCTTCGCGTGGTGCCACCTGCCGAAGGGCATTGACATGCAGGCGTTCGTCCAGAAGGCGCTCGAAAAGAAGGTCTGCGTCGTACCGGGCACGGCGTTCCTCACCGATGAAAGCGAGCCCTGCGACGCGTTCCGCATCAACTTCTCCACGCCGACCGACGAACAGCTTCAAAAGGGCATCGAGCTGCTCGGCGAGGCCGTCCGCGAGATGCTCTGAGCACACCAAACACAATAAAACGAGCCGGACCGCAAGTGCGGAATCCGGCGGATAAAGGACAGGGATACAAATGGAAAACACAGCAGAAATCAGAAAGAAACGCGTGCTGAGCATGATCCAGCCGACCGGCAATTTCACGCTCGGCAACTACCTCGGCGCGCTGAAAAACTTCGTCGCTTTGCAGGACGACTACGAGTGCGTTTACGCGCTCGCCGACCTGCACGCGATCACCGTGCGGCAGGAGCCGGCCGCATTCCGCAAAAACACGCTCTCGGCCTACGCGATGATGCTTGCGCTCGGCATCGACCCTGAGAAAAGCATTTTCTTCATCCAGAGTCAGGTACCCGAGCACGCGCAGCTCGCGTGGGTGCTCAACTGCTACACGCAGTTCGGCGAGCTCTCCCGCATGACGCAGTTCAAGGATAAATCCGCAAAGCACGCCGACAACGTCAACGCCGGCCTGTTCACCTACCCGTGCCTGATGGCGGCCGATATCCTGCTCTACAACGCGGATTACGTGCCGGTCGGCGCCGACCAGAAACAGCATCTCGAGCTCGCGCGCAACGTCGCCGAACGCTTCAACGGCCTCTATTCGCCGACCTTCGTCGTGCCCGAGGGGCTGATTCCGAAAACCGGCGCGCGCATCATGTCGCTGCAGGACCCGACGAAGAAGATGAGCAAGTCGGACGAGAATACGGCGAGCTTCATCACGCTGCTCGACACGCCGGACCAGATCCTCAAGAAGTTCAAGCGCGCCGTCACCGACAGCGAGGCCTGCGTCCGCTATGCCGAGGGTAAGGACGGCATCAACAACCTCATGGGCATCTACAGCTGCATCACCGGCAAGAGCTATGCGGAGATCGAAAAAGAGTTTGAGGGCCGCGGCTACGGCGATTTCAAGACCGCTGTGGGCGAGGCCGTTGTCGGCGAGTTCGCGCCCATTCAGGCCCGCTACAACGAGTTTGTCAAGGACAAGGCCTACCTCGAAAAGTGCTACAGCGAGGCCGCGCCGCGCGCCGAAGCGATCGCGCGCCGCACGCTGCAAAAGGCCATGAAAAAGGTCGGCTACCTGCCGGTCATCCGCTGAGCCGCCCGCGGGAATTGACTTTTTCCCGAAAACTGTCTATAATGTGGGCAGAGCCTGCAACAAAACGCCTGTGCTGCGTGCATCCCGAAACCAAAGGCCGCGCGGGAGCTTCCCGTGCGGCCTTTCCCGGCACGCTTTTCGCGCGCCAGCACGGCTTTTCCGCCTCTGCCGAACCCGGCGGAGCACCATGAAAAAAGGATCGGTGATTTTTAATGGCAAAACACATGGCCGGCAAGCACTACCGCGGCGATGCGCCCGAGCGGCGCAACCGCCGCCCGGCACAAGCGCCCGTGCAGGACGAGCCG
>URQJ01000220.1 GCA_900549945.1 uncultured Oscillospiraceae bacterium | reverse complement strand
GCATGCAGCCCACGGCGCTGAGCGCGGCGGCCTGCGCCGGCAGGGCCTCCATCGCGGCCTCAAAGCCCGCGTCGTCCACCTGCGCGGGGTGGAACGGCAGGTTTGAGCCGGAAATCTGCATGCCGTGCTTTTCGAGCAGCGCCCTCACGTTTTCGGTGCCGTTCTCCATGACCTCCTGCGCGCTCGATTCAACCGCCGAAAAGCCGTGGCGCTTCGCGAGCAGCAGCTTCTTTTCAAAATCTGTTTCGGCCACATTCGCGAGGCCGAGGCTGATTGACTGGAACATAAACGATCCATCCTTTCTCTTCGTTCTGTTTTTACTTTTCAAAGCCTTTCCCAAAAGCTCACCCCAGTATAGCACAGCGCTCGGAGCAGCACAAGCCCCTAATTTTCGTTTTTCACCAAAAAGTTTTTTATGCGAAATTTGGAAATAACATTGACTTTACGAACCGGGAAAGCTATAATCAAGGCAACTATAAACGGTAAAGGAGGGCAGGCGGCGCAGAGCTGCGCCGGGAGTTGGCGGCTCCGGCAAAGGGCCGGGACCGGCGGGTGCGCTGCAGCGCACCTCAGTTGAAAAGTCAGAACAAGGAGGAACCAAAAAATGCCAATCGGCGTTGTGCCGTGGACCCTGAGGCATCAGGTGTTTACGGCCGAACAGGTGAAAAACACGTACAAAAATTTGCAGGCGCTCGGCTTCGACGGCGTTGAGAGTGGCCTCGGCGGCGGCGCAGGCCTCTCCGCAGAGGAGGATCTCGCGCTGCTCGCGGAATACGGCCTAAAGCCGTGCAGCGTTTACACCGACATCAAAAATCCGGAAAAAGCGATCGAAACCGCGAAACAGTACGGCGTGACCGTGCTCGGTGCGCCCGCAATTCCGGGCATTATGATGCGGCGCGCGGAGGGCTTTTACGCCTATGCGGAGGAGCTCAACCGCCTCGCAGAGCCGTTCCGCGGCTCCGGCATCCGCCTGCAGTACCACAACCACAGTCAGGAATTCCGCAATTTCCCGGAGCTGGACGGCAAGACCGGCCTGCAGATCCTCATCGAGAATACAGACCCGGAACTCATGGCATTCGAGCTCGACGTGTTCTGGGCGTCCGCCGCGGGCTGCGACCCGGTGGAGTGGATTGAAAAGCTCAAGGGGCGCATCCCGGTCATCCACTACAAGGACCACGCGATCGACTGTACGTCGGAGGAGGTCGGCCTCGGCGAGGTACCGCGCATGTTCGCAGAAATCGGTCAGGGCAACCTGAACTGGAAGGCCATTACGGCGGCGGCGCGCGAAGCGGGCGTCGAGTGGTACAACATCGAGCAGGACCAGACGAAGCGCCCTGTTTTTGAAAGCCTGAAAATCAGCATCGACTATATGCGGGACGTCCTGCATATTCAATAAGGAGGAGTTATCATGCCCACAGTTAAGCCCGTAAAGGTCGCCCTCATCGGCTGCGGCAATATCAGCTACACCTATCTGAACACGCTCGTCAAGGGCGGTTTCAACATCATCGACGTCGTCGGCTGCTCCGATATCATCCCCGAGCGCAGCAAGGCGCGCGCGGAGCTCTTCGGCATCCGCCAGATGACAAATGAGGAGATTCTGAACGATCCGGAAATCGAGATCGTTATCAATACAACCCAGCTTTGGAACCATACGGCCGTCACGCGCCAGATCCTCGAGGCCGGCAAGAACGCCTACTCCGAAAAGGCGATGGGCGACACGCTCGAGGGCGCGAAGGCGAACTACGACCTCGCCGCAGCAAAGGGCCTGCGCCTCGGCTGCGCGCCGGACTGCTATATGGGCGCGGCGTTCCAGACCGCGAGAAAGCTGCTCGACGACGGCGCCATCGGCCGCCCGCTGATCGCGCACGCCATGTGCTACCGCGGCTACAATTCGCACTATGCCGCGAGCGACCCGGCCGACCCCTCCGCAGGCTCCGCCGGCACGACGATCACCCACGACATGGGCGGCTACTACATCAACGTCCTCGTCAACATGCTCGGCGCGGTCAACCGTGTTTCCGGCTACACGAAGCAGTACGATGAGCGCGTCTACGAGAATCCGCGCCATCCGCGTTACAAGGAGCCGATCGCGCACGAAATCGGCGGCAAGCGCCGCGGCGACACCGTGATGCTCGGCGCGCTCGAGTTCAAAAACGGCTGCTTCGGCAGCCTGACCTTCTGCTCCGAGGGCTTCTTCCCCGAGGTTCCGCGCATGGAGATCTACGGCACCGAGGGCATCCTCACGCTGCCCGACCCGAATAACTTCGGCGGCTGGGGCAACGACGTTTTCCTCACGCGCGTCGGCAACGCCGTCAACGGCAAGAACGAGGTGTTCCGCGTGCCGTTCACGCACGGCTTCGGCGATACCGACCCGAGCATCCCGACGCTCAGCGGCAAGCGCGAGCCCTGCTACAACAGCTGGCGCGGCCTCGCGGTCGTCGATATGGCGTATGCCATCCGCCGCGGCCGTCCGCACCGCAGCAGCGCCGACCTCGCGCTCCACACCGTCGAGATCATCGACGCAATCGAGCGCTCCATGCAGGACAACAAGGTCTACACCCTGAGCTCCTGCCCGGAGCGTCCCGCGCCGCTCACCCCCGGCTTCTTCGGCGGCAGCATCGGCGAGGCTTCGATCGACAACATTCTCTGATCCATATTTTAAGGGGCAGACGGGAAACCGCCTGTCCCTTTTCTTTCGCCGTTTTTCTGCTATTCAATCGCATGAACATATTATCATATATCGTCGAATCACGCTATGAGGAACGCGCAATAGGCCGCAAATCCGTGCACCGCGATCCGCACCGCCGCATCTAAAAGACCGGGGTCCGCATCGGTTGGGCCAGAAAAGCGGTGTACCGCGGTGTGCGCAGCATACCGCACTTGCATGCTTGTGCTTTCCCTTCTTTTCTGCTATACTTGGGCGTGATGAATGGAGGGGATCGAATGCAATCTTTTGAAAAAACGCTGCGTTCCGCCCGTGGTGCGCGTGGCTGAAAACCAAACCGTGCGCGGACGGTTCGCGCCGAGCCCGTCGGGGCGCATGCACCTCGGGAACCTGTGCTGCGCGCTCGCCGCATGGCTCTCGGTGCGCAGTCAGAACGGCGTTATGCTGCTGCGCATCGAGGACCTAGACCCCGACCGCTGCAAGCCGGCCTATGCGGAGCAGCTGATGGATGACCTGCGCTGGCTCGGCCTCGACTGGGACGAGGGGCCCGGCGCGGGCGGCTGCGGCCCCTATTTCCAGAGCGCGCGCCGCGAACTGTACGAGGAAGCGCTGCAAACGCTTCGCGCGCAGGGCAAAGTTTACCCCTGCTTTTGCACGCGCGCGCAGCTGCATGCCGCCTCCGCCCCGCAC
>URQJ01000219.1 GCA_900549945.1 uncultured Oscillospiraceae bacterium | reverse complement strand
GCAAAACGGCGCCGAAACGCAGCAGCGCGCCGTCCGGCTCGGCCGGCGCGTCCCAGCGGAGCTGGTGAATTGAGAGCGCGCCCTCAAACTGCCGGAAATACAGCCCGTACAGATGCTCGGTGATGTGCGGGACGTAGATTGCGTAGAGCTTCAAAATGCAGAGGAACGCGCCGTACAGGGCGGCCTGCGCGCTGCGCCGGGCGGCCTTGCCGTAAGTTTCCGGCTTATACAGGCGGTTTTTGACGAGCTCGAGGTAATCGTCGCAGAAGTCGTGCCAGAAAAGCGCGTCGATCTCCCGGCGCGCGGGGCCAGGCTCGTAGGCGCGGAGCAGAGCGGCGGCTTTTTCGGCCGTTTCCGCGCACCGGGCGAGCATCCAGCGGTCGGCGGGCAAAGTGGGCGCCGCGCCGTCCGGCGCGTAATCGGCGAGCTGTGCGAAAACGAATTTCGCGGCGTTCCACAGCTTTGTGAGGAACCGCTTTGCGCCGTCGAGCTCCTTTTCGGAAAAGAGCGTGTCGGTGCCGAGCTTCGCGCCGGCGGTCCAGTAGCGCAGGGCGTCCGCCGAATGTTTTTGAATGAGCGCGGCGGGGTCGAGCGCGTTGCCCTTCGACTTGCCCATTTTCTCGCCGGGCTTTGCGAGGACGAAGCCGCAGATCATCAGGTCCTTCCACGGCAGCTTCCCGGTGTGATACAGGCTGCGGACAATCGTGTAAAACGTCCACGTGCGGATGATCTCGTGCGCCTGCGTGCGCATCGTCATCGGCAGCGCTGGCAGGCCGTTCTGCGCGTTGATGAGCGGCGTGAGGCTTGAGGTGGCCCATGTGTCGAAAACCGCGGTCTCGGGGAGAAATTCGGTGCAGCCGCAGGTGCACGCGCCCGTATACGGCGTTTCGAGCGGGTTGACCGGCAGCTGCTCCGGTGCGGCGAAGGCGGGACGGCCGCACGACTTGCAGTACCAGACCGGGAACGGGACGCCGAAATACCGCTGGCGCGAGATGCACCAATCCCATTTGAGGTTTTCGACCCACGCGGTGTAGCGCGATTTCATCTGCGGCGGGTACCAGCGGATCTCGTCGGCGGCCCGGAGAAAGCGGTCCTTTTCGCTTAAAATGTCGATGTACCACTGGCGGGAGGGCAAAATCTCGACGGGTCTGCCGCAGCGCTCATGCAGCGCGACGGCGTGGGTGAGCGTCTCCTGCCGCAGCAGCAGTCCCTTTTCCTTAAGCAGGCGAAGGATTTCCGCGCGCGCCGCCGGGACGCGCAGGCCGGCGAGGTACGGGACCTCGGGCGCGATTTTTCCGTCCGGCAGTAAAACACGGCGGTAGGGGAGGCCGTGCTCCGTGTACCATGCGGCGTCGGTGCTGTCGCCGAACGTGGCGCACAGAACCGCGCCGGTGCCCTTTTCGGGGTCCGCCTTTTCGTCCGTGAGGATTGGGACCTCGAAATCGTAGAGCGGAACCCGCGCGGTTTTGCCGATAAACCGCCGGTAGCGCGCGTCCTCCGGGTGGACAAACAGGCAGACGCAGCCGAACAGCAGCTCGGGCCGCGTCGTCGCGACCTCGATCGTCTCATCGCCGCAGGTAAAGGGCAGATAGCTGAAGGCCGTTTCGCGGTCGGCGGTTTCCAGCTCCGCCTGCGCGATCGAGGTGCGGCATTCGGTGCACCAGAGGACCGGCGATTCCTTGAGGTAGGCCTTGCCCATGCGGACGAGCTCGAGGAATTTCTCCTGCGCGAGCTTCTGCACAGCCGGGCTGACCGTGCGGTACTGTAAGTTCCAGTCTGCCGAAAAGCCGAGCGATTCCCAGAAATCGCGGAATTCCTTTTCGTAGCGCGCGCTTGTCTCGCGGCAGAGGGCGATAAAGTCGCTGCGCGGCAGATCGGCGGCGCGAACGTTCTGCTCGCGCTCGACGAGCCGCTCGGTCGGCAGGCCGTTGTCGTCGAAACCGAAGGGGTAAAAAACGTTTTCCCCCTGCATCCGGTGGAACCGCGCGATGATCTCGGCCTGCGTGAACGAGAACAGGTGCCCGATGTGCAGGCTGCCGCTGACGGTCGGGGGCGGCGTATCGATCGAGTAGACCGGGGCTTTCGAATCGGGGTCGAACCGGTAGATGTTGTTTTCGCGCCAGAGGGCCTGCGTCTCCTTTTCGATCTGCGCGAAGCTGTAGAATTTTTCCATGATGCAGCATCCTTTCCCTAGAAAAAATTTCGACCGGATACAAAAAAAGCCCCAAGCAGCACAAAATGTACTGCTTGGGGCGAACATTGTCCGCGGTACCACCCAATTTCAGAGGGAGCCTCTGCACTTTGCCGGTGCGGGACAGCGCGCTGTCCGATACCGTTTTCCGATCACGGCGGAAATCCCGTTGAAGTCTACTGAGGGCGCAGCCCCGTTCGGTTCACAGCTTGGAGGTCACTTTCCGCGCGCTTTCACGAGAGCTTACACCGGCCGCTCCCTCTCTGCGCATCCTTTCGCGCGTACTCTTCCTCGTCAATGCCTTTCGATGTATTCGGTTCTTGCTTTGCATTATAGCACCGTTTTTCGATTTGTCAACTGTTTTTTTCGCGCCGGCTGAAAACGCTTTCAGCGGCTGGCAGCGCCAATCAGATTGCCCGCGCGCGCACGACGGGGTCGAGCGCCTCGAGCTTTTCGAGCAGCTCTGCGTCCACATCGTTCGAGACGTCGAGGATCGTGTAGGCCCAATCGCCGCGGGATTTCGAGAGCATGTTTTCGATGTTGATGCCCGCTTCACCGCACAGCGTCGTAAAGGCGCTGATCGTGTTCGGGATGTTGCGGTGCGCGATGCAGATGCGCGTTTCGGCGCCGCGCGGCATCGAAATCGCCGGGAAATTCACCGAATTTGTGATGTTGCCGTTGTCGATGTAGTCCTGAAGCTGGTCGACGGCCATCACCGCGCAGTTGTCCTCGCTCTCCGGCGTCGAGGCGCCGAGGTGCGGAATCGCGAGCACGTTTTCCACGCCGATCAGCGCGTCGTCCGGGAAGTCGGTCGCATAGGCTGCCACGCGCCCGCTCTCGAGCGCCGGCAGCAGTGCCGCCGTATCGACGAGCTCGCCGCGCGAGAAGTTCAGAAGCCGCACGCCGGGCTTCATCTTCGAGAGCGCCTCGGCGCCGATGTAGCCGCGGGTCGCGTCGTTCAGCGGCACGTGCACCGTGATGTAATCGCAGTTTGCGAAGATCTCATCGGGCGAGGCGGCCTTTGTGATGCTGCTCGAGAGGTGCCACGCCGCATCGACGGAGAGGAACGGGTCGAAGCCGTAGACCTGCATGCCGAGTGTCTGCGCCGCGTTGGCGACGAGCACGCCGATCGCGCCGAGGCCGATGACGCCGAGCTTTTTGCCCAGCAG
>URQJ01000218.1 GCA_900549945.1 uncultured Oscillospiraceae bacterium | reverse complement strand
GTCTGCGGCGCGCCTCCATGCGCTTTCTGCGCACGCTGCGCCCGTGGAAGTACGCCACGACAACCAGCAGAACACCGAGCCCGAGCACCACGAGCAGCACGATGCCGGCGCCCTTGAGGATGGAAAGGAACACATTGCCGCCCTTCTCGCCCTCCGCCTTGCTTTCCGTGCCGCTTGCATCCGCTTCGGGGCTTGCGGAGGCGCCGGCCGCGAGCTGCTGCGCGCGCACAAAGCCCTCCGCCTTTTCCGACGCCGCCGTGACAAAGTTCGTCACCGCTGCGTCGTACGCCTTATTCGTGAAATCCGTCTCGAGATTTTCGCTCATCAGGCTTTTCAGCACGCTCAGCGTGAAGCCGGATTGAAAATTATCCGTCGGCGCCACCCAGTAATCCTCGTCGGAGATCGAGAGCACGAGAAGCAGGCCGTTCCCCCCCTCGCCGCCGAGGTTCCAGTCCTCTACGACCTGCGCCGCATAGGCCTTGCGCCCCTCGGCGTCGCCGCCCGGCATCAGATCCATCGTCATCACGGCGATCTGCGCGCCGCAGCTTTCGTCCAGTGCCTTGCACTTTTCGACGATCGCGCTCTCCGTCTCATCGCTGAGCACATTCGCCCCGTCGTACACATAGAGGTTCTCGGGGCGCGCCGGTACGGCCGCCGGCGAAGGCTCCGGGCTCGCCGTAGCTGTCTGGCTCTCGCCGTCCCCCGCGTCGCCGCCCGCTTCGTCCGCCAGAGCCTGCACGCCGCCAAGGGTAAATATAAGCATCAGGGCCAGCAGAAGCGACAGAGCGCGCCGCCCGCCGAAAGCCCCTCTTTTTTCCGAAACAACCCGGTGCTGCATAGTATCACCAATCCTTATTCCGAGTTTAGATTAAATCTATTCTACGTTTATTCCGCCCCCGTGTCAAGGAAAACCTGCGCTTTAGGGCCGAATGCGCCGGTAAAACAGCGCGTAAAGGAGCTTTCCCATGTAGCTTTGCAGCATCGCGCGGTAATCCTCGAACGGCACCGCGCCGCCGCGGCACAGAATTTCATAGGCGACGCCCTGCTCGCGCATCGTGAAGCCGGCCTCTTGAAAGCCGCAGCGCAGGTAAAACGCCTTGCGCCGCCTGCGCTGCTCGATATTCGGGCTCGCTTCCTCCAGCGCCTCGATGCTGAGCACCATGCGCTTTCCGCTGTAGCGGTGCCCGAGCGCCTCCAGAACGGCGGTGCCGTACCCGGCGCCCCGCCGGTCATCGGAGACCGCAAAGTAAAAGAGAAACACGAGGTCCTTGTGGCTGACCGTGTACGCCAGCCCGACAAAGCGGTCCCCGTCGAGCGCTGCGAGGCATTCCGCCGCGCCCTTTTTCGCCTTGCGGAGAAGGTAGAAAAACGGGACGCGCTCCTCAGACGGAAAGGCCGTGCCGTACAGCGCGCGAAGCTGCCGCATCCACCCGGCGTTTCCGAGCGCGCTTTCCAGCCGCAGCGCGGCATGCTGTGCGCCGCTCATTTGAGCTCCACCACCGTCACGCCGCTTTCGCCCTCGCCGTACACGCCGAGGCGGAAGGTTTTGACCGCCTTATGCCGCTTCAAATGCTGCTGGATACCGCTGCGCAGCACACCGGTGCCCTTGCCGTGGATGATGGTCAGCATGTTGAGATTGCGCAGGAGCGCGTGATCGATGAACGCGTCCACCTCCATCAGCGCCTCCTCGAGGTTCATGCCCCGCACGTCGAGTTCGTTGCGCACTGAAGAATCGTCCGGCGCGGCCTTCGTCACATTGCGGTGGCCGCCGAGCCTCTTTTCCTTCGGCTTTTTATCGGTGAGCCGCAGGTTCTTCATCGGCACGCGCGTCTTGATGATGCCGGCCTGCACGAGCACCTGATCGCCGGTTTTCGGCAGCTCGAGCACGACCGCGGCCTTATCGATGTCGTAGATCAGCACGTTGTCTCCGACTTTCAGCGGGCGCGGCAGCACGTAATCCTCGTTTGTGCGCTTTTCATGCACCGGGTCGCTGGCCTTTTCGAGGTTGCGGATGCCGGCCTTGAGGCGCGCTTTCTGCTCCGCCGTCAGCATCGCATTTTTCTCGCGGCGCAGCGCGTCGAGCTCGTCGAGCAGGCCCTGCGCCTGCTGGCGCGTTTTCTGCACGAGTGCCGCCGCCTCTCGCTGGGCGCGCTCGATCTCGTGTTTCGCGTCCTTTTCGGCGCGGTCGCGCGCGGCCTGCGCCTCGCGGACAATGCGCTCCGCGTCGATGCGGTGGCGCTCGGCGTCGCGCCGCTCGTCCTCCATTTTGCGCCGGCTGTCCTCCAGCCGCGTAACGACCTCCTCAAACACCGTGCTTTCCTCGGAAACAAGCGTTTTCGCGTGCTCGACGATCTCCTCCGGCATGCCGAGGCGCTTCGAGATCGCAAACGCGTTCGACTTGCCCGGTACGCCGATCAAAAGCCGGTACGTCGGGCGCAGCGTCGCCACATCGAATTCACAGCAGCCGTTTTCGACGCCGTCGGTGCGCAGCGCATACGCTTTCAGCTCGGCATAATGCGTCGTCGCCATCACCTTCGCGCCCTTTTCGCGCATCGCCTCGATGATCGAGATCGCGAGCGCCGCACCCTCTACCGGGTCGGTGCCCGCGCCGAGCTCGTCGATGAGGATCAGGCTGCTGCCGTCGGCCTTGTCGAGAATGCGGATGATATTCGTCATGTGCGCCGAGAATGTGGAGAGCGACTGCTCGATGCTCTGCTCGTCGCCGATGTCGGCGAGCACGTGGCGGAACACCGCAACCTCGCTGCCCTCCCCAGCGGGGATCATCAGGCCGCACATCGCCATCAGCGTCAGAAGGCCCGCGGTCTTGAGCGATACGGTCTTGCCGCCCGTGTTCGGGCCGGTGACGATCAGCGCGTCGAACGCCTGCCCGAGCAGCAGGTCGGTCGGCACGACCTTATTTTTGTCGATCAGCGGGTGGCGCGCCGCCTTGATGCAGACGCGGCCCGCGTCGTTCAGCTTCGGCACGACGGCCTTCATCTTGTAGGCAAGCTGGCCCTTCGCGAAGATGAGGTTCAGTTCGACGGCCGCGCGGTAGCTCTGCACGATGCCGTCGGCGAATTCGCCGACCTCGCGCGAGAGCTCCGCCAGAATGCGGTCGATCTCCTCCTGCTCGTCGGCGCGCAGGACGCGGATCTCGTTGTTCGCCTCCACGACGCCGATCGGCTCGATAAAAACGGTCGCGCCGCTGCCCGAGGAATCGTGCACGAGGCCCTTGACCTCGTTGCGGAATTCCGCCTTTACGGGCACGACGTACCGGCCGCCGCGCTGGGTGACGATGGCCTCCTGCAAATACTTCTGGTAGGTCTGCGAGCGGATCATCTTGTCGAGCTGCTCGCGCACGCGCAGCGAGGCCGCGCGGATCTTCCGGCG
>URQJ01000217.1 GCA_900549945.1 uncultured Oscillospiraceae bacterium | reverse complement strand
GCCGAAATTCCGCCCGCAAGGCCGCCCCGCCGAAAAGTCCCCTCACTAATCCCCCAAAAAACGCAGAAAGTTTCCCTGAAAAGGGAAACTTTTCAAAAATTTTCAAAAAAAGAGCCCGGCAGACTTTGACCCCACCGAGCTCTCTGCTCTTACTGCTTTTTACGCTTTACAAATGCAAGCGCCGTAATCACGCCGTCCACGGTTTACAGCATGATGGATCCAAAGCGCAAGGATCTCTCGATCCTGACCATCAAAAAGCTGTGCGACGGCCTCGAAATCACGATCACAGAGTTTTTCGACGACGAAATTTTTTTGACGCTTGAGCAGGAGATCGTGTAAACATCAAGCCCCCGCGGACTTAAAGTCTGCGGGGGGCTCCGTTTAATTCGCCTGTGCGAAAACTCACATATTGTAAAGCGCCTCGGCGGTGAGCAGCTCGACGCCCTTTTCCGTCAGCACCTCGGCGGCGCGGGCGCTCTTATCCGTGCGGATGATCACGTACGCCTTGCCCTTGTCGCGGCTGACAAACGCGTAGATGTATTCCACGTCGATGCCGGCGTTCGCCAGCACGCGGATCACCTTCGCGAACGCGCCCTTCTCGTCGGATATGCCGACGGCGAGCACGTTCGTCAGCGAAACCGTCATGCCGTGCTCCTTGAGCGCGATCACCGCCTCCTTCGGGCGGTCTACGATCACGCGCAGGATACCGAAATCGCTCGTATCCGCCACAGAGATCGCACGGATGTCCACCTCGGCCTCCGCCAAAACCTCGGTGATCTCCGCGAGGCGGCCGGGCTTATTTTCAATAAAAACCGATAACTGCTGAATCTGCATAACGTTCCTCCTTCAAATCTCGAACATCAAATCCTTTTCCATATGCCAAAGAAGCCCATCCCTCCGCCGCTATAGCAAGAGAAAGCCAGAAGCGATTTCGCCGGGGTGTACAAACTGTTCCTCACTGCGCGCGCTTACCTGTGCTTCGTCCTGCACTTTCCCGCGCAAAGAGATTACGCTTTCCTCCATGCCAAACGGAGTTTGGCGAAAGCTAAAAGCGGCTTCGCCGGGGATGCTGGCTATTTCTTACTGCGCGCGCTTATCGATGACTCTTTTAGCTTTCCCCTCGCTGCGCTGAATCGACTTCGGCTCGAGCAGGCGGATCTTCGCGACGATGTTCAGCGTCGACTGCAAGGCGCCCGCGATCTGCTTCTTCACCGCCTCAAGGTTGCGCACCGTGTCGGAGAACATCGACTCATTCATCTCCACCTGCACCTCGAGCGTGTCGAGGTTGTTCTGGCGGTCGACAATAAGCTGGTAGTTCGGGTCCATGCCGAGGTCGAGCAGCACGCTTTCGATCTGCGACGGGAACACGTTGATGCCGCGGATAATCAGCATATCGTCGGTGCGGCCGCGCGGCTTGCACATGCGCGCCGTCGTGCGGCCGCACGCGCATTTCTCGTGGTTCAGCGCGCAGATGTCGCGCGTGCGGTAGCGGATCAGCGGCAGCGCCTCCTTGCCGATGCAGGTGAACACCAGCTCGCCGTATTCGCCGTCCGGCAGCGGCTCGCCCGTCACGGGGTCGATGACCTCCGGGTAGAAGAAATCCTCGTTGATGTGCATGCCGTTCTGCTCCGTGCATTCGCAGGAGACGCCCGGCCCGGCAATCTCCGAAAGGCCGTAAATGTCATACGCCTTGATGTCGAGCAGCCGCTCGATCTCGCGGCGCATCTCCTCGGTCCACGGCTCCGCACCGAAGATGCCGGCCCTAAGGCGCAGGCTTCTCGGGTCGATGCCCTTGTCGCGCACGGTCTCGCCGATGTACATCGCATACGACGGCGTGCAGCAGAGGATATCCGAGCCGTAGTCCTGCAAAATCTGCACCTGCCGCGCCGTGTTGCCGGAGGATACCGGAATCGCCGTCGCGCCGAGCTCCTCCGCGCCGTAGTGCAGGCCGAGGCCGCCCGTAAACAGGCCGTAGCCATAGGAGACGTGCACGAAGTCGTCCTTCGTGCCGCCGATGCCGACGATGCTGCGCGCCGCGCACGTCGCCCAAACCTTGACGTCGTTTGCCGTGTAGCCGACGACCGTCTGCTTGCCCGTCGTGCCCGACGACGCGTGGATGCGCGTCAGCTCCTCGCGCGGCACGGCGAAAAGACCGAACGGATACGTGTCGCGCAGGTCCGTTTTCGTCGTGAACGGCAGCTTCGTGATGTCGTCGATGCCGCGGATGTCGTCGGGCTTCAGCCCGATCTCATCGAAGCGCTTTTTGTAGAGCGGCACGTTTTCGTAGCAGCTGTGCACGATCTTCACGAGGCGCTCCGACTGGATTTTCCGCAGCGTCTCGCGGTCGGCGCACTCGATCTCCGGATTATAATAGTTCATTGGAAGCAACTCCTTTTATAGATTCAGCTTCGGGAGGCCGGCGCCTCCCGCCTCTTTACGCGCGGTAGCCGAGCGCAAAGGCGCGTTTGTTCATCTCGAGGAACTTCGCCGGCACGGTCTTTTCGATCGCCGCAAGCCAGCTCTCCTCCGGAATGTCGAGCGAGGACGCCATCGCGCCGATCAGCACGACGTTCACGGCCTTCTGCGAGCCGGCCTCCTCGGCAAGGCGCAGCGCGTCCACCGCCGTCAGGCGTGCGCCGGCCGCCCCGATCTTCTCAAGCAGCCCCGCTGGGTAGTCCGCCGCGCCCGTAATCACAGGCATCGGGTCGATCTTCTGCGTATTTGTGACGACGACGCCGTCCTTTTTCAGGTACGGCAGGTACCGCGCCGCCTCAAGCTGCTCGAACGCGAGCAGAATATCCGCCTCGCCCTCGTTGATGACGGGCGATTCCACGCGCTCGCCCCAGCGCACATAGGTGACGACGCTGCCGCCGCGCTGGCTCATACCGTGCACCTCGCTGACCTTCACGTCATACCCCGCGTCGAGCATCACGCGCCCGAGCACGCGGGAGGCGAGCAGCGTACCCTGTCCGCCCACGCCGACGATCATAACACTTTTCATATCGTAAAATCATTCCTTCCGCAATTTGGAAACGGTAGCTTTCGCTTTTTTCAGCCGATCGCCTGCTTCGGGCAAAGCGACGTGCACACGCCGCAGCCGACGCCCTACGCCGCCTACAATCTCGTGGCCTCTTATGCCCTTTGCCGCGAGGCGGGCATTCCCACAGCCGATTTCCAGCACCTTTTTCCCCGCCATATCCTCCAGCAGGCGGCACTTCTCCTCCGAAAGGAACGCCCCGTACCGGGGAAGCACCACAGCCCCCAAATAGCGGTTTCCCTCCGTATCCCAATACAAACCGTTGATCCTGTGCACGGAATTCTGTTCCACGCCCCACCGCCCCTTTCTCCCGGCCGCGCCGGACAGCTTTAGCCCGGCCCGATTTTCTTCATCGCAAAATTCGTCATCTC
>URQJ01000216.1 GCA_900549945.1 uncultured Oscillospiraceae bacterium | reverse complement strand
CTTTATGACCGGCACTTTCTCTCCGTCAAAAAGCATCCTCATATCCTTCACGCTTTCCGCGTACCCCCAGGCAAAAAGAATCAGCTGTGTTACGGCCTCCTCCAGCTCCGGCAGGCCGAGCAGGAAGCGGCGCAGGCGGAGGCAGAGGCCGCGCGCATCGCCGCGGAAAAAGAGGCGGCCGCGGCGGCAGTTGACGTGTGGTACACGGAATACGACGCTGCGCTGCAGGCGGCCGGCGTCAATGCCGGCGGTGCAGAAAGCGCCGGTGCGGGCGGTTTTGTCTGGCCGATGCCGGGCTACGATTACATCACCTGCGACTACGGCGACGACGGGCACCGCGGTATCGACATCGCGGGCAGCGAGATCTACGGCCAGCCGATCGTAGCGGCGGCCCGCGGCGAGGTCGTCTACAGCGACTGGATGGACAGCTACGGCTACTGCGTGTTCATCGACCACGGCAATGGCTGCTCCACCCGGTACGCGCATGCGAGCGCGCTGGCCTGTTCGGTGGGCGACGTGGTTTCGCCGGGACAGACGATCGCGTATGTCGGCTCCACCGGCAATTCGACCGGCCCGCACCTGCACTTTGAGGTGCTTCGCGCCGGCAGCACGACCGATCCGTTCGATTACTATTAAATGCAAAGCCCCGATCCTGTTTAAGGATCGGGGCTTTTGTGCGCGCGGTTCTGTTTGGGGGCCGGAAAGGAAGCGGGCGCTTTTGAAAACCGCCGGCCTGCGCTGCGGATGCCGGCCGCGAAAGGGAGGCGGCTGGCATCCGGCTATTTCGGAAACGCGCGGAATTCGTCGAGAAACCAGACCTTTTCCGCCGTGAAGGTGCGGCCGTCGAGATAATTCAGGATGCCGGCGTCCGTTTTGAAGCGGAATGTCAGCTTGTACGAGTAGAGCGCCTGATAAGGAAAGCCCGTCTTTTTGTTATCGGCGTTTTTGCCGTACTTGCCGTCGCCGGCGAGCGGGTGGCCGATCGAGGCCATGTGCGCGCGGATCTGGTGCGGGCGGCCGGTCAAGAGCTCGACCTCCAGCAGGCTGTAATCGCGCCGCGTTTCGAGCACCGTGTATTTGGTGCGGATGCTCCGGCTCTCATCCGTCTTGCGGCTCGTGATATAGACGCGGTTCTGGCTCTCGTTCTTTTCGAGGTAGCCGGTCAGCGTGTCGCTCTTCTTTTCCGGTACGCCGCAGACGACGCACAGATACAGCTTGTCGAGCTCGCGGTGCTTGACCTTCTCGTTCATGATGCGCAGCGTTTCGGCGTTCTTTGCCGCCATCACGATGCCGCCGGTGTTGCGGTCGATGCGGTTGATGAGTGCCGGTGCAAAGGCATTTTCCTGCTCGGGGTCGTATTCGCCGCGGTCAAAAAGGTAGTGCTGCACGCGGGCGATCAGCGAATCAAAGTGGTAGTGCTCGTCCGGGTGCACGATCAGGCCCGGCTTTTTGTCGAGCAACATGATGTTTTCGTCCTCGTAGAGCACACTGAGCTTGACGGGCGCCTTTAAAAAGTCGTAGGCCTTCGGGGACTGCGCGAAAAATTCATCCTTGAGGTACATCGTCAGCACGTCGCCGGCCAGAAGGCGCGTGGAGATCTCGCAGCGCTTCCCGTTTACCTTGATGTCCTTTTTGCGGATCGCCTTGTACAGCATGGACTGCGGTAGGTTCGGGTAGGCTTTCGTCAAAAATTTATCGACGCGCTGGTTCGCGTCGTTCGGCAGAACGGTAACCTGTTTCAAGCGGCTTTTCCTTTCTTATGCGTCCGCCGCAGCGTGAAGAAAAACGGCGGCAGGGAGACCACGATGCCGATCGCGATCGCGATGGCAACGGCGATTTTGATCGTCTCCATGCCGGTGGAGAGCGCGGCGGCGTTGTCGTTCATGAAAATGTGATAGCCCGTGTAGTAGATGCCTGCGCCGGGCACGATGGGGAAGATGCCGCTGATTAAAAAGACTGTGAGCGGCGCGCGGCGCGCAAACGAGAAGATGCGCGAGATATACGTCAGCCCGAGCGCGGCGAAGAAGGAGGCGAACACGGCGTCCGACTGAAAGTGCATGTAGACGATATAGATCAGCCAGCCGACCGCACCGGCGATCCCGGCGAAGGCGTACTGGTTCTTCGGGGTGTGGAAGATGATCGAGAAGGCGATGGTCGCGATGAAGGAAACGGCGGTTTGCAGCGCCCAGTCGAATAAAACGGCAGGGGTCATAGCAGCGGAGCACCTCCCGCAAAGTTGAAGTAGAGCATGACGACGGCGCCGACGCCGATCGCGATGCAGCCGCCGATCAGAAACGCGTCGATCATGCGGATCGTGCCGCTCAGGTAGTCGCCGTTCAAAAAGTCGCGGATCGAGGTGGTCAGCGCGACGCCCGGCACAAGGCGGATGATCGAGCCGATAATGATTTTATCGAGGCTGTCTCCGAGACCGAGCGAAAAGAGTGCCACGGCGCAGCAGGCAACCAGCGCGCTGGAGGCGAGATTTGTGATGAATTTTGAGGCGGCGCGCCGGTCTATAAGGTTTAGAAAAACCTGCAATACAATGCCGCAGACCAGCGCGGCAAGCGCATCGAATACCGAGCCGCCGAACAGATAGCTGAAGCAGGCGCTGCCGACGCCGCAGGAAATCGTGAGCGCCAGCGGGTGTGTATAGGGGATGCCGGCGATCGAATGCAGGCGGCCGCAGGCCTCCGAAATGGAGACACCGCCGCAGGCGATCTCGCGCGAAAGCTGGTTGATGCCCGCGATGCGCCCGAAATGAATCGTGGAGCCGGGGATGAATTTGAGCTTTGTCTCCACGCGCCGCCCGTTTTCCACGGCGTTCGCAAAGATCGCGTTCGAGAGCACGTATACATTGTACTCGTCGATGCCGTAGGCGTGCGCGACGCGCTCCATCGTCTCCTGCACGCGGAAAATTTCCGCGCCGTTGCGCAGCAGCGCCTCGCCCATCCGAAACGAGAGCTCCGCCGCGCTTTCCGCGCGTGCCGGTCCGTCTGTCATAGCCGTTCCCCTCCTTTGTAAATAACCGCAACAAGTTTACAGCTTTTTGTAGGCGGTGTCAACCATTTGCGGACAAAATGCGGCTGCTTGTCCGCGGTTTTTACGATTTTTCTGCGCCGGCCTCCGGCGGCTTTTTCATCGTGAGGCCGATGCGGCCGCGCTCCACGTCTACAGAGAGCACCCAGACCGTCACGATGTCGCCGACCTTCAGCACGTCGGACGGGTGGCGGACGAATTTGTTCGAGATCTGCGTGATGTGCACGAGGCCGTCCTGATGGACGCCGATGTCGACGAACGCGCCGAAATCGATGACGTTGCGCACGGTGCCCTTCATCTCCATGCCGGCCTTCAGATCCTTGATGTCCTTGATGTCGCTGCGCAGCAGGAGCGTGCGCTCCATGCCGACGCCGAAGGCGAAAC
>URQJ01000215.1 GCA_900549945.1 uncultured Oscillospiraceae bacterium | reverse complement strand
CGCGCGCAGCACTCTTTCATTCTCGCTGCCGCGCAGGACGTCGGCGATCATGGCGCGCCCGAAGCGCTGGCCCGTGCGCGCCACGCAGGAGAGCACCTGCTGCGCCGGCACGGTGGCGTCGATCACCGCGGAGCCGGCGGCGCAGCTCGAGCAGTTGCCGCAGTATTCCCCGGCCTGCTCGCCGAAGTAGCGCAGGATGAACGCGCGCAGGCAGTCCGCCGTCGTGCAGTAGAACGTCATCTGGCGCAGGCGGTCGTACTCGCGTTTCTGTACCGTCTCCTGCATCTCGGCGTCGAGCTCCGCGTTCGGCTCGCTGTTTTCGATCAAGAAGCGGTTCGTGCGCACGTCCTGCGGGCTGTAGAGCAGAATGCAGTCCGCGGGGCTGCCGTCGCGCCCGGCGCGGCCCGCCTCCTGATAGTAGCTCTCGAGGTTCTTCGGCATGTTGTAGTGGATGACGAACGCGACGTTCGATTTATCGATGCCCATGCCGAACGCGTTCGTCGCCACCATCACGCTCCTGCGGTCAAAGACGAAATCCTCCTGATTCCGGCGGCGCTCGTCCTCCGAAAGCCCGGCGTGGTAGCGCGTGGCGGCAAAGCCCTTATCGCGCAGGAGCGCCTCGACCTCCTCGACGGCCTTGCGCGTCGCGCAGTAGACGATGCCGCATTTCTCCCGCCGCTCCTCGAGCAAAGCGAGCAGCGCGAGCTGCTTGCTGTGCGGCGCCTGCACGCCGAAGTAGAGGTTCGGCCGGTCGAAGCCGGTCGTGACGCGCACGGGCTCCCTGAGCTCGAGCAGCGCGGCCATATCGGCGCGCACCGCCTTTGTCGCCGTGGCTGTGAACGCACCGACGACGGGCCGCTCCGAAAGCGACGCCACGAACTCGGCGATACGCAGGTAATCCGGCCTAAAATCCTGCCCCCACTGGGAGACGCAGTGCGCCTCGTCCACCGCGACGAGCGAGATTTTGAGCCGCGCGCACACGGCCCGGAAGCCCTCGGTGGAGAGCCGCTCGGGCGCGGCGTAGATGATCTTATACGCGCCGCTCTCCGCGTTTTGCAGCGCCCGGGCGTACTGCGCGGGCGTCAGCGTGCTGTTGAGGTACGCCGCCCTGACGCCGGCCTGCGTCAGCGCCTCGACCTGATCCTGCATCAAAGAGATCAGCGGCGAGATCACAAGCGTGACGCCCGGCAGCAGCAGCGCGGGCACCTGATAGCAGATCGATTTGCCCGCGCCGGTCGGCATCACGCAGAGCGCGTCGCGCCCTGAAATCAGCGCGTCCACGATCGTCTCCTGCCCGGTGCGAAACGCCGTGTAGCCGAAGTACCGGCGCAGCACCTCGAATTTTTCGTCCTGCCCTGCCCTGTTTTCCAAATCCATGCGCCCCTTCCTTTCTTCCCCGCCCCAAGCGCGGGCGGCTGCCGCCCGAAAAAATACCCGCACAGGCTCCGGCCCGGGCGGGTGTTTGTATAGTGATTTATTTTCACAGACGGCCGCTCCGGAGCGCGCCGCCCTGTTTTATCCGATGTGCAGCACCGCGCAGGCGATCTGGAAGTAGATCAGCAGCGACAGCGCATCGACGATGGTTGTGATGAACGGGCTCGCCATGACCGCCGGGTCGAACCCGATGCGCTTCGCCGCGAGCGGCAGCACGCAGCCGACGAACTTTGCGACGAGCACGGTGAGCACGAGCGTGGAGCACACCACGACGGCGACGCCGGTCTCCACGCGGTCGATGAAGAGCAGCTTCACAAAATTCGCCGCCGCGAGCGTCACGCCGCAGAGCACGGCCACGCGCACCTCTTTCCAGATGATGCGCCACACGTCGCGGTACTCGATTTCCCCGAGCGAGAGACCGCGCACGACCGAGACCGAGGCCTGACTGCCGGCGTTTCCGCCGGTATCCATCAGCATCGGGATGAAGCCCGTGAGCACCACCGAGGCGGCGAGCGCATCCTCAAACGAATTGATGATGCTGCCCGTGAACGTGGCGGAGATCATCAGAAGCAGAAGCCACGGGATGCGCTTTTTCCATGTCGCGATAACGCCGGTGCGCATGTAGGGGCGGTCCGTCGGCGTGATGGCGGCCATGACCTCGATGTCCTCGGTCGCCTCGTCCTGCAAAACGTCGATCGCGTCGTCGACCGTGACGATGCCGACGAGGCGCTTTTCGTTGTCGACGACCGGCACGGCGAGGAAATCGTACTTGCCGAACAGCGCGGCGACCTCCTCCTTATCGGTCCGCGTGGAGACGTAGATGACATTCGTCTCCATGATGTTGCGCAGCACCTCGGTTTTCGGCGCGAGGAGCAGGTCCTTGACCGTCACGATACCCTTTAACATGCGGTGGCCGTCCGTGACGTAACAGGTGTAGATCGTCTCCGTCTCCACGCCGATGCGGCGGATGCGGTCGAACGCCTCCTCCACCGTCATGCTGCGCTTCAGGTCCACGTACTCCATCGTCATAATGGAGCCGGCGCTGTCCTTCGGGTAATTCAAAATCTGGTTGATGGAGCGGCGCGTCTCGTCGTCGGTGTGGCGCAGGATGCGCTTGACGAGGCTGGCCGGCATCTCCTCGATGATATCGACGACATCGTCGACATACAGCTCGTTGACGACGTCGTGCAGCTCCTTCTCGCTGAACGCCTCAACGAGCACGCTCTGCTCGTCGGAATCCATGTACGAGAAGGCCTCCGCCGCAAGCTCTTTCGGGAGCAGGCGGAACACGAGCGCCATTTTTTCGCGCGGCAGATCCTCGAAGAGCTCCGCCACGTCGGCGGGGTTCATCTCCTTGAGGAGCGCGCCCAGCGCCGGAAATTCCTTTTGTTCCAACAGTTCTAAGATTTTTTCAAGCATGATTCGTCCGTCCTTTCTCTGCATTTTTGCAAAAATCGGCAAGCCGAACGATGCGGTTTGGAACCAGCCGCGGGGCGGCCGTCAAGCGGGCGCAGCGAGGCCCCGAACGCGCGCCGTGCGCGCCGGTGGCTCAGCCGCAGAGGGCCTGCGCCCATTTACCGGCCGTATAAAAACAGGTGAAGAAAATTCGCCTGTTTCTGCTTTGAGGGCGGCTGCATCCGTTCTCGTGGAACCGCACCGCCGCTACTGCCAGCGTCCATTTTCTTCACTCCTTTGCTTTGTTTTGCCGCGCCGCTTCCGGGCGCTGTCCTTTATAAAGTTACCCTTTTTTCGTCCCGTTGTCAACCCCGGAGGCAAAGACTTTTTCCGGATTTTACATTCCGACGAAAATCTTACACATTTCGCCGCGGATTTGCCGTTTGACGCAGACCCGCGCCGGTGCGAAAGCGCCCCATTTCACGCCTTCTGCCGCATAGCCCCGCGCCGCGCAGGGGCAAAACCCTCGGCGAAATACAGGCCGCGTACAGGGGAACAAGGCCGTGAAGCGATCCCTCGGCAGGCCGGAAACCGCTGCCGG
>URQJ01000214.1 GCA_900549945.1 uncultured Oscillospiraceae bacterium | reverse complement strand
GCCAGCGAAAGCAGCGTGCAGGACGCGCCCCAGCCCAGGCACCTGCCGGAAAAAGTGAAAGGGCTTGTGCAGTTCAACGACGTCTCCTTCCACTATGAGGGCGCGGACGAAAATGTGCTGGAGCATGTAACATTTACGGCCCGGCCCGGCGAGACAACGGCCTTCATCGGTTCCACCGGCAGCGGCAAATCCACGCTTATCAATCTCATTCCCCGTTTTTACGACGTATCGGCCGGCAGCGTCACAGTGGACGGCGTGGACGTTCGCGACATCCCACAGCATGAGCTGCGCGACGCCATTGGTTATGTGCCGCAGAAAGGCGTGCTGTTCTCGGGCACCATCGCCTCGAATATCCGCTACGGCCGCGAGGACGCCGACGACAAAGCCGTGCTTGAGGCGCTCGACTGCGCGCAGGCCAGCGAGTTCGTCTCCGAGCTGCCCGACGGCGCGGAGAACCCGATCACACAGGGCGGCACGAACGTCTCTGGCGGCCAGAAGCAGCGCCTTGCGATTGCGCGCGCTCTGGTGCGCAAGGCGCCGGTCTATATTTTCGACGACAGCTTTTCCGCGCTTGACTTCCGCACCGATGCGAAGCTGCGCCGCGCGCTCTCGGCGTTCACAAAGGATTCGATCGTGCTGATCGTCGCGCAGCGCGTCTCGACGATTCTGAACGCCGAGCAGATCATCGTGCTCGACGAGGGCAAGATCGTCGGCAGGGGCACGCACCGCGAGCTGCTCGAAACCTGCCCCACCTACCGCGAGATCGCGGAAAGCCAGCTTTCAAAGGAGGAATTGGCATGAGCGGAAAAATGACGAACGCGCCGCGCCGCGGCCCGCACGGCCCCATGGCCGGGCAGATCACCGGCGAAAAGGTCAAAGACTTCAAAGGAAGCCTCCGAAAGCTCGGCAGCTACCTCGCGCCGTTTAAGGTGAAAATTCTGATCGTCGTGTTCTTCGCGGCGCTCTCCACGGTGTTCACAATCGTCGGCCCGAAGATCCTCGCGAAGGCGACCGACGAGCTGACCGCCGGCCTGATGCGCATCATCACCGGCGCGGCCGAGGGCATCGACTTCGGCTACATCGGCGCGGTGCTGCTGTTCCTCGTCGGGCTGTACGGCGTGAGCGCCCTGTTCTCCTACATTCAGGGCTTCACGATGGCGGGCGTCTCCGCCAAGGTTTCGTACAACATGCGCACGGCGATCATGGAGAAGATCAACCGCCTGCCGATCGCCTTTTTCCACAAGACGAGTCAGGGCGACGTGCTCTCGCGCATCACAAACGACGTCGATACGCTGAGCCAGAGCCTCAGCCAGAGCATCACGCAGCTCATCACCTCGGTCTGCTCGATCGTCGGCGTGCTCGTGATGATGCTCTCGATCAGCTGGCAGCTCACGCTCGTCGCGCTGTGCACCGTACCGGTCACGCTGCTCTTTGTGGGCGGAGTCGTCAAGGCCTCGCAGAAATACTTCATCGGCCAGCAGAATTACCTCGGCTCGGTGAACGGACACGTGGAGGAGATGTACGGCGGCCACGTTGTCGTCAAGGCGTTCGGCGGCGAGGCGCGCTCGCTCGAGAAATTCGACGCCGAAAACGAAAAGCTCTACAACGCGGGCTGGAAGTCGGAGTTCCTCTCCGGCCTGATGCAGCCGGTCATGGGCTTTGTCGGCAACCTCGGCTACGTCGTGGTGTGCATCCTCGGCGCGTCGATGGCGGCGGGCGGCACGATGACGGTCGGCGGCATTCAGGCGTTTATCCAGTACCTGCGCAGCTTCACGCAGCCGATCACGCAGCTTGCGAGCATCTCGAACCAGATCCAGCGCACGCTGGCGGCGGCGGAGCGCATCTTCGAGTTCCTCGGCGAGGAGGAGATCGAGGAAAAAGCGCCGAAATATAAGATCGACGACTGCGACATCCGCGGTGACGTGCGCTTCGACCACGTCACCTTCGGCTACGAGGGCAGCGAGGAGACCGTCATCCGCGATTTCTCGGCCGATGTGAAGGCGGGGCAGAAGATCGCGATCGTCGGCCCGACGGGCGCCGGCAAAACGACGATGGTGAAGCTGCTCATGCGCTTCCACGACCTGCGCGGCGGTGCGATCTACCTCGACGGGATGAATATAGCCGATTTCGCGCGCGGCGACCTGCGGCGCGAGTTCGGCATGGTTTTGCAGGATACATGGCTCTACAGCGGCACGATCCGCGAGAACATCCGCTACGGCCGGCTTGACGCCACGGACGATGAGGTGCTTGCGGCGGCGCGCGCCGCGCAGGTGGACCGCTTCGTGCGCACGCTGCCGGACGGCTACGACACGATCCTCAACGAGGAGGCGACGAACGTCTCGCAGGGGCAGAAACAGCTTCTGACGATCGCGCGGGCGCTGCTCTCCGACAGCCGGATAATGATTCTCGACGAGGCGACAAGCTCGGTCGATACGCGCACGGAGCTTTCGATTCAGACCGCGATGGACAATCTGATGCGCGGGCGCACGAGCTTCATCATCGCGCACCGGCTCTCGACGATCCGCAACGCGGACCTGATCCTCTGCATGAAGGACGGCGACATCGTCGAGCAGGGCACGCACGACGAGTTGATGGCAAAAAACGGTTTCTACGCCGGCCTGTACAACAGCCAGTTTGCGGGCAGCGCAGAGGAAGCTGTCTGACCGGGTTTTGCACCGGCAAAATACGAACGGTTGAAAACAGAAGAGCGTGGGCACCATGCGGTGTTCCACGCTTTTTCGTTTGCCTGTATTTATTCGGAGATGACCTTTGCCGCGGCGGAGCCGGAAGCGGTCCGAGAAACGCGGATCATCGTCGGGATGCGCCGCTGCAGCTCCGCGACATGCGAGATGATGCCGACGACGCGCCCGCCCTGCCGGATGGCCTCGAGCGCGCGCATCGCGGTGTCGAGCGTGTCGGCGTCGAGCGAGCCGAAGCCCTCGTCGATGAACAGCGCGTCGAGCCGCACCGCGCCGGAATAGCCCTGCACGACCTCGGAGAGGCCGAAGGCGAGGGAGAGCGAAGCGAGAAACTGCTCGCCGCCCGAGAGCGTCTCGATTGAGCGCGCCGTGCCGCTCATGCCGTCGAGCACCTCGATGTCGAGCCCGGCGTAGCCCTGCCCGCCCTTCGGCGCCTCCATGCGGCGCAGCGCGTAGCGCCCGCGGCTGAGAATCGAGAAAAAGCGGTTCGCGCTGGCCGCGGTCTCCTCGAGCATCATGCTCAGAACATACTGCAAAATCGGCATGCGCATCGCGTTTTTGCCCGAAAGCAGGCCATAAAGGCGCGCATATCGGCTGTAATCGCGGTCGAGCGCTTCGGCCTCCTCGGCAATGCCCGAAACGGCCTCGCGGGTTTGCCGCGCCGATTCGAGCGCCTCGTCCGTGCGGCCGAGCTCGACGTGCAGCGCGCCGATCTGCCTGCGGACCTTTTC
>URQJ01000213.1 GCA_900549945.1 uncultured Oscillospiraceae bacterium | reverse complement strand
GCCTGTGCCGCCGCCGCGCGGGCCGCCCGAAATCAGGCTTACGACCACGACGACGAGCACGACGGCGATCGCTATAATCAAGATCTTGCCGATCAGGCGGAAGAAGCCCGAGAAGAACGAGCCGCCCGCATCGCGCGCCGTATCGTAGCCGGAGTACCCGGCGTCCGGCACGGCGGCGCCGCTCTGCGCAAGGTCGTATTTTTCACCGTAGATCTCGAGGATCCGGTCAAACGTCTTGCGCACGCCCGCGTCGTAGTCGCCGCTTGCAAAATCGGCCTCGAGGTAATCGTCCATCAGCGTTTGCAGCGTGCCGCCGGAGAAAATATCCGTCACGCCCTCGCCCGGCAGAATGTAGTAATCCTCCGCGCCGATTACCAGCAGCAGAAGCAGGCCGTTATTTTTGTTTTTGTCACCGATGCCCCAGCTGTTGAAAAGCTCGTAGGCATAGTCCGCCGTGCTGTATTCGCCGGTGAAATCGACCGCGACAACCGCGATCTGCCCGCCGCAGGCCGTATCGAGCGCGGCGGTCTCCATGTTGATATACTGCTCGGTCGCGCTCGAGAGCACGTCCGCCTCGTCATAGACGAAGGAATCCGGCGCCGTTGGAATCCCGCTCGCCAGCGCCGGCATCGCGAGCACAACCAGCAGCACGCACATTAGGAGAAGCCCGCCCGCGCGGCGCAGGACACGTTGCTTTGTCATGGCAATTCCTTTCCTTCCGTACAAAATTCTCACTGAAACAGCTCGAGCGGCTCGATGCCCACCAGCTCCGCCAGCCCGCGGGCCGGCGTGGAGCGCAGGATCTCATTGAACCGCGCCGCCTCCGTGTTGTAATCGCTGCGGTTGATAAAGTCGGCGTCCGAGTTGTAATCCGCGAGGATCTCCTTGCGGTACGTTTCGTCCTCCTCCGGCAAACCGGCCGCCTCAAGCGCGTTGCCCAGCGCGTTCACCTTCGCGGTCAGGCGCGAGAACGCCGCGGCCTTGTCGCCGGGCTTTTCGGCCTTGCCCATCTCCTCGCGCGCCCGCTGCACATCGGCGATCCGCTCGTCGTCCTGCGGCAGATACTTTCCCGCGAGCGTCGCGAGATTCGCCGCCTCGGTGCTGCACCAGGAGAGGTCCTCCAAAAGACCCCACTCGTCGTCGGAGCCGTAATACAGCTCTGCCGCACTGCCGCGCTCGCGCGCAAGCGATATGCACGAGCCGACCGGAATGGAGACGGCGATCAGCACGATCATGCCGATAATCGCCGCCGCACGCCCCCGAACCCTGTTTTTCTTTTCCATAAAAATCACCTTTCCTTATTTTTGTGCCGGTCGGCGAAGCCGATTGCCGCTTTGCTCACCGCGGCAAATTTGCTTGTCGAAGCAAAGGCACAAATCGTGTGTAAAAAAGCATTTTTCACACGAATCACCTTTCCGTTTTCACAGCATAATCCGCAAGCGGCCGGCGA
Organism: uncultured Oscillospiraceae bacterium; assembly: GCA_900549945.1. Classification (GTDB taxonomy): domain Bacteria; phylum Bacillota; class Clostridia; order Oscillospirales; family Acutalibacteraceae; genus Hominenteromicrobium. Next base: position 2,059 of record URQJ01000213.1, on the reverse strand, counting down.
AACCGCCGGCCGCACAGCTTTTCTCTTATGCGCGGATGTCGAGCAGCTTCTGCTTCAGCTCGCCCTCGAGGCGGCCGAGCTCCTGCTCCGCCTCGCGGCGGCGCACTTTGCCCTCCTCCTGAATCTTCACGACCTCGTCGAGCGTCGTGATCAGCGACTGGTTCGTCTGGCGCAGCGTCTCCATATCGACGATGCCGCGCTCGGACTCGCGCGCCGTTTCGATCGTGCTCATCTTGAGCTTTTCCGCGTTCTTTTTGAGCAGCATGTTCGTCATGTCCGTCACCTCGCGCTGGGCGCGCACCGCGTCCGCCGAATGCGCGACGCCGAGCGCCAGCACCATCTGGCTCTTCCAGAGCGGGATCGTGTTGACGATGGTGGACTGGATCTTTTCCGCCATCAGGCGGTCGTTGTTCTGCACAAGGCGGATCTGCGGCGACATCTGCACCGAAACCATGCGGGTCAGCTCGAGGTCGTGCAGCTTCTTTTCAAAGCTGTCGCACTGCTGCGCGAAGTCGTTCGCGGCCTGCGCGTCCTCGGCAAGGCCCGAGCGCAGCGCCTTATTCTTGAGCTCGACGAGCGTCGTCTCACGCTCGCGCTTGAGCCGCTTCTTGCCCGCGATGATGTACATCGAAAGCTCCTTGTGGTAGTTCAGATTCATCTCATAGAGCTTGTCGAGCATGACGATGTCCTTCATCAGCTGCACCTGATGGCCCTCGAGCGAGCTCGCGATCTTGTTCACGTTGACCTCGGCCTTGTCGTAGCGCGCCTTGAGGCCGTCCAGCTTATTCGCTTGCTTTTTAAAGAAGCCGAAAAAGCCCTTTTCCTCCTCCTCGCTCACATCGAAGCCGCGCAGCTCAACGACGAGGTCGGAGATTTCGTCGCCCACCTCGCCGAGATCCTTCGTGCGCACGTTCTGCAGCGCCGTATCGGAAAAATTCGCGATCTTCTTCTGGGCGCCCGCGCCGTACTGCATGACAAGCGACGAACTTGTGATATCGATTTTCTCGACGAAATCATCGACAACCTTCTGTTCCTCCGGGGAAAGCACCGGCTCCTCGGGCACCTCCGGCTCCGGTTTCTTCTCCGCCTCGGCGCTGTCGAGCGTCAGCGTAGGCACGCCGCCCAGAGACGGCGATTCAAGCTCCGGCTCCAGCGTCAGTTTCAATTCGCTCATTTTCGTTTTCCTCCTTCAATATATCACGGCTTTTTCCCGCCGTTCTCCGCCGCATCGGGGTCGAGCGTCAGCGCCGGCATGCCGGGGCCGGGGGCCGCCTGCGTCTGTACCGCCCTGCCGCCCTGCGCCGCCGTTTTCACCGCGGGGATCGTGTCGTCCTCGTCGTCGGAAAGCCCCTCCTGCTTCAAAATGGACTCCATCACGCTGATATCGGCGGCGATGTCCATCGCGTCGTCGCCGAAAAGGCTGTCGAGCTGCTTTTCAAACGCGGCCGCAATCGTCTCCATCATGCCCTCGATTTCAAACATCGTCTTTTGAATGTTCTCGCCCTTCACGCGCTGGCGGCTCAGCTTGTCGTAGCTTGCGAGCAGCCGGATCGTCGTAGGCAGGTAGTAGTTCATAAACCGGCGGATCTGCGGCGCCTTCTCCGGATTTTCCGCGATATAGGCGAAAATATCGGAGGAGGCAGTCTCCATGCGGGTGATCCGCGCGCTCATCACCTCGTCCGGGATGCGGTCGTCCGCCTCGCGGAGCTGCTTCAGATAGACGCTGCCCTCGTCGATGATCCTGTCAACCTCGGGATTGCCGGTCGTCGATTTGCGCACGGGCTCCGGCTCGGTCTTTTTCTCCTCCTTCGGCTTTTCCGCCTGCACCGGCACATAATACCGCTTGCCCTTGAAGATCAGGCGGCCGAGGAAAAAGCCGCCGATGCCGACCGCCGCGAGCGGCGCGAGGTGGATCCAGTCGTACATCGGCATCGTGAAGGCGTACAGCATGCACAGCACGCCGACCAGCCAGAACTTCGCGTTTGAGGGCTGCCGCTTCTCGATCATATAAATGACCTCGGTGTCATAGCCCACGGTGGGGTAGAACTCGCCCAGCGGG
>URQJ01000212.1 GCA_900549945.1 uncultured Oscillospiraceae bacterium | reverse complement strand
CTTCGCCCACGCCTGCGCCCGAGGGGACGGACGCGGAGCCTACACCGGCCCCGGAGGGCGGCACATCCTCGACCACGGAGCATACGAGCGTGCTGCCTGCGCCGGAAAGCGGCAGCGACGATTTCCGTAAGGCCTTTGAGGAAAATCCGATCGACGCGCAGTATGCCGAGGACTTGGAGCTTGCCGCGTCGATGGCGGCCATCATTGCGGCGAGCAACACGGCGTCGGAGAGCTGGCAGGCGCAGATTGATTCCGTTTACAAGCAGATTCTCGAGCGCGGCGACGAGGAAACCGTCGAGCAGGCCAAGGAGGCGCAGTCACACTGGGTTAACGAGCAGAGTGACGCGCTCAAGGCAATCCGCGATGCGGTCAGCGAGGACGACGCGATGGCGGCGGTCACCGTCGCGGAGAACATCATGCTTTACTACCGCACCCGTGCGATCGACCTGTGCGCCGTGCTGTATGAGATCGACGGCAAGCTCGTGTTCGGCTGAGTGAATTTTGATGAGCAAAAAGGCGGGCGCCCCGATTCGGGACGCCCGCCGTGCATTTTATGCAATTACTTGTTGAACGGGTTCTCCGTCGGATACGGCAGGGACTTCGGCTGGTTGTAGCCGATATCGCCGACGCCGAGGTACTTAAAGACCTCGAAGAGCGCCTTGCCGAAGTGGCCGAACGCGACCGCGCCGTGGTGCGGGTAATTCTTCTCGATCAGCACGTGGCGGTAGAAGCGGCCCATCTCCGGGATCGCGAAAACGCCGATTGCGCCGAAGGATTTTGTCGCGACGTTCAAAACCTCGCCTTCCGCTACGTATGCGCGAAGCTGCGTGTCCGCCGTGCTCTGCAGACGGAAGAACGTGATGTCGCCCGGCATGATGTCGCCCTCGAGCGTGCCCTGCGTGACCTCCTCAGGCAGGTTGCGCGCCATGATTTTCTGGTACTTCATCGAGCAGAACGCGAGCTTCTTCGAGCAGGTGTTGCCGCAGTGGAAGCCCATGAAGGTGTCCTTGTGCGTGTACGGGGTCTTGTCCTTGATCTCCGCGTTGAACATATCCGCCGGAACCGTGTTGTTGATGTCCAGCAGTGTGACGGCGTCGAGGCTGACGCAGGTGCCGATGAACTCGGAAAGCGCGCCGTAAATATCGACCTCGCAGGAAACCGGAATGCCCATGCCGGTCAGGCGGCTGTTGACGTAGCACGGAACGAAGCCGAACTGCGTCTGGAATGCCGGCCAGCACTTGCCCGCGATTGCGACATACTCGCGGTAGCCGCGATGCTCCTCGACCCAGTCGAGCAGCGTAATTTCATACTGCGCGAGCTTCGGCAGGATCTCGGGCTTCATGTTGCCCTTACCGAGCTCTTTTTCCATGTCGGCGACGACCTTCGGGATACGCGGGTCGTCCGCGTGCTTGTTGAATGCTTCGAACAGGTCGAGCTCGGAGTTCTCCTCGATTTCGACGCCGAGGTCGTAAAGCGGCTTGATCGGCGCGTTGCAGGCGAGGAAGTTCAGCGGGCGCGGGCCGAAGCTGATGATTTTAAGGCTCTTGAGGCCGACGATCGTGCGCGCGATCGGGACAAACTCGTGGATCATATCGGCGCATTCCTCCGCCGTGCCGACCGGATACTCCGGAATGTATGCCTTCACGCCGCGCAGCTTCAGGTTGTAGCTTGCATTGAGCATGCCGCAGTACGCGTCGCCTCTGCCGTCCATCAGATCGTCTGCGGATTCCTCCGCCGCCGCGACGAACATGACCGGGCCGTCAAAGTGCTTGGCGAGCAGCGTCTCGGAGATTTCCGGACCGAAGTTGCCGAGGTAAACGACGAGCGCATTGCAGCCGGCGTTCTTGACATCCTCGAGGGCCTGAACCATGTGGATCTCGCTCTCGACGATGCAGACCGGACATTCATAGATTTCCGTGGCGCCGAATTTTTCCGTGTAGGCCTTCATCAGCGCCTTCCTGCGGTTGACGGAAAGGGATTCCGGGAAGCAGTCGCGGCTGACCGCGACAACGCCGATTTTGACCTGAGGGATGTTGTTCATGTCAAATTCCTCCTTGAAAATTTATAGCAGATTGTTTTTTTTAATCGCTGCACAAATTGTATGTACAACTCGCTCAAGGCTATTGTAGCGCATTTGAAATAAAAAATCAACCGTTTGCGCCAAATGTTTTGCGCCGAGCGCCCGCAGAGCGCATACAGGGCTGGCTGTTCGGGTAAGCTGCCCTTGCCGCGACCAGCGGGTTCGTTTCCTTTGACCGACAAAGCGCGTGCCAGCGCGCGCACCGGGCGGCAATCGCCGCCCGCCTAGTGCTCGTGGCCGTCGGAGATTTCGGGGCGGATGTACTCGAAAATGCAGAGCGCGCCGGCCGATTTGCAGAGGCGGTATTCCTCTGCGGTGCGGATCGTCCAGCTCGCCTCCTGCATCTTCATCAGGCCGCAGGCGATGCGGTGGCTGATATTGTTCCGCGCATGCAGGTCGTACGCCTCAAAATGCGGGCGGGAAACGACATTCGTCCAGAGATTGCGCGCAAAAAACGCCTTGAACCCGCTGTTGAATTCCGGCTCTTTGCCGGTGAAATGCGCCATGAGCTGGCCGCGCAGCACGTGCGGGTGGTATGTTTTGAACCATGCGACGATTTTCGGGTCAAACGATTCGATGCAGTATTCACCCTTGTAGTCCTTCAAAATTTCCCAGACCAGCGGGCAGAGAATGTCCACGGGGTCATAGCTTTTGAGCTCAATAATCAGCGGCACCTTGCCGCCGACAACCGTCAGCGCTTCGGAAAAAAGCGGGATGCGCTCGTTCGTCTTGTGCAGGCGGTATTCCTTGAGCTGCTTGTAGCTCAGATCGCCGATCGAAATGTCCGCACCGCAGACGCGCTTGAGGCTGCGGTCGTGGTGCACGACGACCTTTTTGTCGCGGGTCAGCTGCAAATCCCACTCGATGCCGTAGCCGGCGCGCACGGCCGCGCGGAATGCGGCAAGCGAGTTTTCGGGAACGGAGAGATCCTTCTCGTGCAGGCCGCGGTGCGCGTAGTCGAAGCGCAGGAGCTTGTAAAAATTCCCGCGCGGGCGCGCAGGCGCTATGCAGAACAGCCACGCGGCCGTAAAAAGCACGATCAGCGCGAGCAGTATCGCCAAAACGATCCACAGAATATCCATATCCAACTTCCTTTCTCCTTGTATGCTCAGCCCTTGCGGTATTTCGAGGGCGTTATGCCGAAGCTCTCGCGGAACACCTCGATGAAATAGCTCACGCTGTTGAAGCCGCAGTCCATCGCGATGTCCAAAACGCGCTTGTTCGTGTTTGCGAGCTGGTCCGCCGCGTGCGTCAGGCGGACGCCGTTGATGAACTGCACCGGCGTTTTCAGCGTGTACTGCTTGAAGACACGGCAGAAATGGCCCTCGCTCATGCCGGCGATCTCCGCAAGCCGGTCAATCGTCAGCGGCGCGCGGTAATTCTCCTGTATATGCTGAATCGCTTTTTTAATGCTCGCGGCCGCGGCCCCGTGGCGCTGCGCT
>URQJ01000211.1 GCA_900549945.1 uncultured Oscillospiraceae bacterium | reverse complement strand
CGGGCGCCGCCGCCGAAAGCTCCGCCGCGCAGACGGGCGACGGTGCGAAATCCGACGCAAAGCTCGAGATCTGGGTGTACGGCTGGGAGAAGGCGAGCGCCGACAAGATTCAGGAGGACACCGCCGCTTATAAGGAGGCGACCGGCGTGGAGGTCACCGTGGTGCCGATCGCCAGCGATTCCTACAGCACGAAGATCCAAGCGACGCTTGCGGGCGGCAACAACCCGGACCTCGCCTTTGTCGATGCGGGCGTGCAGAGCACGCAGCTCGCGGCGAAGGGCAAGCTGCTCGGCCTCAATGATTACGGCGTCGGGGAGTACGAAGACAAGTTCTACGAATCCGTGTGGGACACGATGGTCTATAAGGATGAGGTTTACGGCCTGCGCATTACCTCGAACAACCTCGCGCTGTTCTACAACAAGGAGCTTTTTGAGAAGGCCGGCCTTGAGGAGCCGAACGGCGACTGGACGTGGGACGACCTGCGCAGCGCGGCCAAGGCGCTGACGGACGCGGACAACAACATCTACGGCCTCGACCTGCCGGTTTACGACAAAAACGGCGGCTACACGTGGAACTGGCTCCCGTTCCTGTGGCAGAACGGCGGTGAATTCTTGAACGAGGAGCGTACCGAGGCGGTCTTTAATTCCCCCGAGGGCCTCGAGGCGCTCGAATTCTGGAAGGCGATGGTGCAGGAGGACAAGAGCGTACCGCTGCAGGCCGCGCCAACCGGCGTCAACCGCTTCACCTCTGGCATCACGGCGATGACGATCGACGGCCCGTGGAACCTGAGCACCTTCCTCAGTGACCCGAACTTCAAGGATAAATTCGGCGTGGCGCCGCTGCCGCAGAAGGAGCAGCAGGCGACGGTCGTCGGCGGCGAGGGCGTCGTGGTATTCAGCAACACGAAGTACCCGCAGGAGGCGTACGACTACCTCGTGCACCTGACCTGCTCGGAATTCGTGCAGACCTTCTGGGAGAACTGGATTACGATTCCGCCGCAGCCGGAATTCAAGGATTTCTACGCGGACGACGAGACCTACGGCGAATACATTCAGGTGTTCTCCGACCAGATGGAATACTCGAAGACCCGTCCGTTTACCCCGTCCTGGCCGCAGATCGAGAACACGCTCGGCATCGACTTACAGGCGTACATGTTCGACAAGGAGGACGACGCGCAGGCGGCGCTCGATAAGGCCGCCGCAGACGTCAACAAGATCCTTGCCGAAGAAGCGGAATAAGGCATTGCGTTTTGGGCAGCGGCAATCCATTCGGGCACCGCTGCCCGTATTTCGTACAGACAAAGGGAGGTTATTTCCGTGGCAAAGACCAAATCGGGCAAGATACAGCGCCGGAAGAATTTCTGGGGGTATCTTTTCATTGCGCCGAATTTCATCGGCTTCATCGCTTTCATGCTGGTGCCGATCCTGATGTCCCTGTATTTCAGCTTTACGGATTACGACGTCATCACCTCGGCGAATTTTGTCGGTCTCGACAATTACATCAGCCTGTTTCAGGACGACCAGTTCATCACGGCGCTGCTCAACACGCTCTGGTACTGCGTGCTGACCGTGCCGGCGGGCGTCGTGCTCGCGCTTCTGCTCGCGGTGCTCTTCAACCGGCAGGTGCCGGGCATCGGCGTGTTCCGCACGCTGACCTTCATCCCGGTCATCACCTCAATGGTGGCGGTCTCGCTCGTGTGGAGCATGCTGTACGAGGACAACGGCGGCCTTTTGAACACGCTGCTCGGCTACTTGAACCTGCCGCCGGTGCACTGGCTCACCGATACGAACATGGCGATGATCTCCGTCGCGGTCATGAGCGTGTGGAAGGGCCTCGGCTACAACATGACGATCTTCCTCGCGGGCCTGCAGGGCGTTCCGCACGACCTCTACGAGGCCGCGACGATCGACGGCGCAAATTCCGTGCAGAAGTTCTTTAAGATCACGGTGCCGATGATCGGGCCGACGACGTATTTCGTCACGCTGATGTCGCTGATCAGCTCTTTGCAGGTGTTCGATCAGGTTTACATTATGACGAACGGCGGCCCCGTCAACGCAACCAAGACCGTCGCCATGTACCTGTACCAGTACGGCTTCCAGTTCTACAAGATGGGTTACGCCTGCGCGGCGGCCTATGTGCTGTTCCTTCTGGTGTTCATCGTTTCACTGATCCAGAACCGCAGCTCGAAGAGCTGGGCAGAATCCACGATCTAGGAGGCGCGCTATGACAAATACAGCGGTTGTGAAAAAGAAAAGCACGGGCTTTTGGGTGCGGCGGGTTCTGCTGTACGCCGTGCTGGTCATCATCGGCGTCGTCATGGTGATTCCGTTTCTGTGGATGCTCTCCACCTCGCTCAAAGAGCAGTACGACGCGGTCAAGATCCCGCCGGTCTGGATTCCGCCGGTGCCGCAGTGGGACAACTACGTGAAGCTGTTCACCGAGCAGCCGATGCTGCAATTCATACTCAACACGCTCAAAATCGTGTTTTTCGTCGTCATCGGCCAGCTCTTTTTCAGCAGCCTTGCGGCGTACTCGTTCGCGCGCATCCCGTTTAAGGGGCGCAGCGTCGTATTCTTCTTCTACATCGGCACGCTGATGGTGCCCGGACAGGTCACGATGATCCCGACCTACCTGATGTTCGCGAAGGCCGGGCTGACGGACAACCACCTCGCGCTGATTCTGCCCGCGTTTTTCTCGGCGTTCGGCGTTTTCCTGCTGCGGCAGTTCTTCATGTCGCTGCCAAAGGAGCTGGAGGAGGCCGCGGAGATCGACGGCTGCAACCCGTTCACGACCTATTGGCGGATCATGCTGCCGCTCGTTGTGCCGGCCATGCTGACGCTCGGCGTTTTCACGCTGATGAACACGTGGAACGACTACATGGGGCCGCTGATCTACCTCTCCACGCCGGAGAAGTTCACGATGACGCTCGGCATCGCCTATTTCAAGGGCGTGTATACGACGCAGTGGAACCTTGTCATGGCGGGCTCGATCGTTTCGGTTATCCCGATTCTGGTCGCATATCTCTGCGCGCAGAAATATTTCATCGAGGGGATTGCTTTCAGCGGGGTAAAAGGGTAAAATGCAGGTAAGGGCCCGCGTGTGCGGGCATGACGGAGGAGATACGTATGGCAATGACGCTCGCACAGGGCGCCGAGCGGCTCACCGCTCTTTCGGCGGCGCTGCTCTCGGCGTGCAGGAAGGAAGCGTTTGACGGAACGGTGCTCTTCACGCCGGACGGCGTCGGCAATTACGACGCGCTCTGGGTGCGCGATTTCGGCTACATCGCGGAATCGTGCGGCGACCTAGTTTCGCGGGAGGAGATTCGGCGGTGCATCGAGTTTATCCTGCGCGGCCAGCGCGCCGACGGCTGGATGCCGGACCGCGTGGAGGCCGGCGGCGAAGCCGTGTATGCGGCTGGGGCGAAGGGCGCGCCGGTCGGGCTCGCAAATCTCGACAACACGCCCTTCCTCATCTTTGCAGTTTATGTTTAAGATCGGAAGAGCGTCGTGTAGGGAAAGAGTGT
>URQJ01000210.1 GCA_900549945.1 uncultured Oscillospiraceae bacterium | reverse complement strand
GCAGGTGGAGCGCGGCGGAGGCCGAGGCCTGCCGGCGGAATATTCTGGAGACGATGGCCTTTCTCGGTATCTGTGCCGGCACGCCGAATGCGGCGGCGCCGCTGGAGATCTGCGACGCGCACTACGAGACGGCGGCGGAGCGGGGGTTCTGGTACTGCCGCAAAACGGCGGGCGAGCCCTTCCGGGCAGGCGAGCTGCTCGGGACGGTGGAGGATGAGACCGGCGCCGCCGTGCAGGCGCTCTATGCGCCGTTCGACGGGGTTGTGCTCTACAACACCCACGCGCTGGGCGCTGCGCCCGGCCTTCCCCTGATGGCTTACGGCCGCCCCTGTGCGGAACCCGGCGGCGATAAGCTGCCCCGATAAAAAAGAACATTGCGGAAACGCCCCTTGCTGCAGAAGGATAGCTGCGGCAAGGGGCGTTTTGCGGATCGTCCGTTTTTTCAGAGGAATTTTTGCGGCGGGGCCGTTTGGCTTCGATTACGGCACCGCGCTCAGGCAAAGAACCAGGTCGGAAGCCATTCGAGCGCGTTCGCGTAATCCTGCGTCGTGAGCGTGCCGGTGAGGACCGGGTAAAAGACCGCGAAGAGAATCAGGTGCAGAGCGAGGAACGCGAGCATCGCGCTCTGCCCGGCCGTCAGCGCGACCACATGGCCGCGCACCGTGCGCGAGAAAATCGGATTTTGCAGGCGGGGCGAGCCGCAGAGGCGGCTGTAAGCCGAAAGCAGCGCGATCAAAAGGAACGGCACGGCGGTGAAGTAGTGGTAGACGAACGTGCAGCGCGGCACGAGCACCCACGGCAGGTAGACCGCGAGGAAGCCGACCGCGGCGATAACCGCGGGCAGGGCGCGCTTTTTCACGGCGCTGACAAAGGCGTACACCATCGCCGGCACGCCCGCCCACCAGAACAGCGGGCTGCCGAGCACCGAGATCGTGCGCAGGCCGCCAGCGCCGTCGGCGTTGTAGTTGCCGTAGTACCAGACGTTCCGCACGTCGAACGGCCACTGGTACCAAGGCGACTCAAAGGTGTGCGTCGCCTGCAAGGTCGAGTGGTAATTGTACATGTGCGTCTGGTAGGCGAAAAAGCGCCCGAGCACGTCGTAGCGGTTGTGCGGCAGGAGCGTCAGCGGCAAAAACGCCGCGAAGTACACGGAGAACGGGATCAAAATGAAGAACAGGCAGCACCACAGGCAGGTTTTGAGCGCCCTCTGCCAGAAGGCGGCCTGTGCTTCGTCGCGCTTTCTGGCGGAGAGCGACGAAAGCCCGAGCGCACGGTAGGTGAAAACGAGCTTGCCGAAGAAGAGCACCGCGAGCCCGACCGCACCGTAGGCGACGGTCCATTTCGAGGCGACGCCGAGGCCCATGAACAGGCCGCTTAAAAAGAGCGGCGGCAGAATCTTTTTCCAGCCGTCGGCCATGAGGTCGGTTTGCAGGAAAACGAGCATCGCGTCGTACATCAGCAAGATGAAGAACACGGCGTAGGTGTCGATCGTCGCGATGCGCGTCTGCACGTAGTGCATAAAGTCGAAGGCGAAGAGCATCGTGCCGGCCGTGCAGAGGAATGTGGAGCCGAACAGCCGCTTTAAAAGGTGGTAGAGGATCGGCAGCATCAAAACGCCGAACAGCGTGCCCGTAAAGCGCCAGCCGAACGGGTTCATGCCGAACAGGCGGATGCCGGCCGAGATGATCAGCTTGCCGAGCGTCGGGTGCGTGTTCTCGTACGGCTCTAGCCCGAGAATGTGCTCGTAGGCCGTGCGGGCGTGGTAGATCTCGTCGAAATACGTCGAGTTCATATAGCTCGGGTAGAGCGGCACGACATTCTGCTCGTCGGTCAGCGCGGAGGCCTCGCCGCGCACCGCCGTCAGCGTCGCGAAGCCGGTGCCGTCCGCCTTTTTGAGCGCGAACTCGTTGATCGCGAGGTCGTGGCAGGTCGGCGTGATGCGGATGTACTTGCCGGTCGCGAGCGCCGCAGCGCTCTTCCACGCGTAGACGCTGCCCTCCGTGTTGTCGAGCGCGGTGGTCCAGGTCTCGCCGTCGTCGGAGACCTCGACGAGCATCGAGACGCCGACGCGCTGGCCGACGCCGTCGTCGGCGGGGGCGATGCCCGGCAGGAAGTAGATTTCGCTGTAGGCGTCCTCGGTGGAGAAGATCACGCTCTCGCCGTTTTCGGGCGTCCACGTCGTGTTCGCGGTCTGGTGGTCGCCGAGGTTCCAGAAGGCCACGAGCCCGTAAGCCAGCGTGACCGCGCACACGAGGAAAACATCGGTGCGCGTGAAACGCACGCTGCGGCCCTCTGCGGTGAGCAGCGGGGAGTCCGGTGCGCCGGACGGCGCGGCTTTTCCGCCTGAAACGGGCTTTTCCCGCCGCGGCAGGTTAAGGGGCGCCGGGGCCTTTTTCGCGAGGAAAACACGCCACACGGCGTAGAGCGTGTAGCCGTACATCAGGATGTGCGCGAGCGAGAGCAGGAGGATCTGCGGCGCAGTCGGCTCAATGTAGGCGTTGTTGAGGTAGAGCACGTAGGCGACGTTCAGAAAATGGAAGAACGAAGTGCCCGCGAAGCTGACGAGGAAGCGCCTGTCCTTCGTGAAAACATAGGTCAGAAGCAGGCTGAGAAGCACGGGGTAGAGGTAGCGCTCGTGCATCTTGACGCAGAAGATGTACACCGTGAACATCAGGACGGCGGGGCAGGCGAACAGCGCCTCCTTCCGCTTCGCTTTCAGCATCAGAATGCCGGAAAGCAGCACGGCGAGCGGCACGCCGAACTGGAGCCACACGCTGCTTTCAGGCAGCGCCGCCCAGTTGAGCCCGAACAGCGCCCAGATGTTGTAGGCGTTGATCGTGTAGTAGGCGTAATAGTCCATCGTGCCGGTATACAGGTCGATGAGCTTCGTAAAGTCCCAGTCGCGGATGAAGGGCGCGGAGAGCACGAGGATCGCCGCGAGCGCGATGACCGGCCCGAGAATCAGGTTTTTCCAGTCGCGCCGGCGGATGACCCAGAAGATCAGCATCGGCGCAAAAATCAGCATCTGCGGCTTCGAGAGCACGCCGAGGCCGTAGACGAGCGCCGCGGCGGGCGTGTGGTTCCGCCAGAGCAGCAGCGCCGTCCAGAGCAGCAGGAGCGCGCAGAAGCTGTCGGCCTGCCCCCACACGGCCGAGTTGATGATGACGGCCGGGCAGAACAGGTAGGCGGCCGAGACGAACAGCGCCCCGTTTTCGCCGAGCTTTTTGCGCGCGAGCGCCCAGACGATCGCCGCCGTGCCGATGTCGGAGAGGATCGGCACAATTTTTACGAGCAGCGTCGCACCCTGCGCGTAGTCCGGAATAAAGAACAGCCGGCGGAAAAACTCGGTCAGATACAGGAGATAGAGATAGCCCGGCGGGTAGTCGAGAAAGAAATCGCTGTAATACATGCCAGAGAAGCCGACCTCGTGGGTGTAGTAGCCCCACGCTTTAAAGCAGGCGATGTCGGCGTCGAAGCCGTTGATGCTGTAGCCGAGAATTAGCCGCAGCACGAGCGCCGCCGCGAGAACGGTGCAGAAAACGGGCGCGGCCGGAAGGCCGAAAAG
>URQJ01000209.1 GCA_900549945.1 uncultured Oscillospiraceae bacterium | reverse complement strand
GGGCCGCGCCGATCGAGTTCGCAAAGGTTTCCTACGGCAATCCCCCGCCGGTCGTGCCGGTCAAGGGCCGTATGGAGGGCAAGAGCATTCAGGGCCTGCACGAGGAAAAGCGCGCAGAGGCGTAAATCAGCCGCCTGCAATGCGGATAAAAGAAAAAACGTCCGCCCGGGATATACGGGCGGACGTTTTGCTCGGCGGCTTCCGGCAGCACTCACAGCTTCCGGTTCCAGAACAATTTGAAGAGATCGCCGGCAACCGCCTGCACGAATACGATGACGAGGCAGGTCAGCGAAACCGGGATGCTGAAATAGCCGGTGACGATGACGGCGACGAGCAGGGCAAGAAGGCAGGTGCGGAATGCGCCGCTCAGCGCCTTGTCGCACACCTGAATCCGGCGCTCGTCGTTGTTTTTCGCGTAGAGCCGGCGCAGCTTCTTCTCGCTGCGCAGCGCGAGCAGATTCCGGATCAGCCCGATGACGAACAAAACCGTAACACCGAAGGCGGCGCCGGCGATAAACCCGGCGTACATGCCGGCCCAGTGCGCGTCGGATACGGTGGGCGCAAAAACGCCGCAGAAGGCCAGCACCTGCACGGCGATCAGGCAGAGCGTGCCGACGGCGATCAGCAGGTTCTGCATTTTGAGGCTTTGTCTGTATTTTTCCATAGATGACACGTTCCTTTCCGTGGTCAGCGCTTTCACGCGTCCAGATCGGAGAAGTCAAAGACCTCCTCGATGGTCAGCCCGAAAAAACGGGCGATCTTATAGGCGAGCGGCAGAGAGGCCGTATACTTGCCGACCTCGATGGAGGTGATGGTCTGCCGTGTGGTGCCGACGGCGTCGGCCAGCTCCTCCTGCGAGAGCTTCTGCGCCTTGCGCAGCTCGCGAATTTTTGTTTTCATGCGCACCGTCCTTTCCGTTTAAAATGGATGCTAAGTTAACTTTGCAAAATAAGCATAGCATGCTTTGCATAAATTGTCAAGTGTACTTTGCGAAAAAAAGGATCTGCGGCAGTTCGTATGCGGCCGGCCTGCGTGCCGTGCAGGTGGGAAAAAGCCGTGTGCGGCAGCCGCGCGGTCGGCGAAAGGCGCGCGGCCGCATGCCCTGTGGGCGCAGGCTTCTGCCCGATGGGACAAATTCCGCCGAAATGCGCGCTTTTCCGTATTTTGGCGAAAGAAAAACTGCGGAAAGTTCCTTGAATTTTCTTGCAATTTCCCGTGTATCAGGTATAATAAACACATATGCCGCGATGGATGCGGCGGCGTCCGGCGGAGGACTGCGCGCCGGGCGCCGCATACTAAAGCGCTGGGAAACAGGAATTTTGTGCCGGTTGGCAGGATAAAAGGTGGATTGACGCATGCCCGATTTAGAGCCGCTGTTTGAATTGAAAGAGAATCTGTACAAGGAGACCTGCCCGGTCGTGCTGGAAAGCGGCGCATTGGAGCAGGTGCTGGTGCCTGCCGCCGTGCCGGAGCAGGAGGACGCGCCGCCCCTGCCGCCCGAGACGCGGAACGTCGTGCGCATGACGTTCCGGAATATCGACAGCCGCGCGGTCACGGCGCTGTTCATCGACCTGCACGTGTTCGACAAGGTGAACAACGAGACCGAGGTCATCCGCGACCGCCGGTATCTCGTGCCGGTCGCGGGACGCGACGAGACGTTCGGCGGCGAGGAGGAGATCCCGGTCGGCGCGGCGGCCAACAGCTTTTCCGTCGCGATCAAAAAGGTGGAGTTCGAGGGTGAGGACGTCTGGAACGGCAGCGCCTCGCTGCTTTTCGATGCGATTCCCGCCCGTCAGCCGCTTGAAAGCGCATTCCCCGAGGCGGAGGCGCTGCTCGAGCAGTACCGCCGCGATTTCAGCGCGGAGCTTGCGGAAAAGCCGGACGGCGCAGAGGCCGTCTTTGTCCCGGAAACGTACAAGGACCTGTGGCTCTGCGCCTGCGGGGAGATCAACCGCGCGGACGAGGAAAAGTGCTTTGCGTGCGGCGCCGCCTACGAGCCGCAGCGCGCGCTGTTCGACGACCGTGAAAAATTGCAGGAAAATTTAGAGGCGTACGAAAAGGCCGAGGCGGAAAAGGCCGAGCAGGCGCGCCTTGAGGCGGAGCGCCGCGCCGCGGAGGAGAAAGCCGCCGCCGAGGAGGCCGCGCGGAAAAAGCGGCTGCACCGCAAGATCTTTCTCTCCATATCGATTCCGCTGTTTGCGCTGGCGGCCATATTCGCCGTTGTGCTGATTACATACCTGATCCCGCAGAGCCGCTATGATTCGGCCGCGGCGATGCTCGAGGGCGGCAGATACGACGAGGCCATCGAGGCGTTTGCGGAGCTCGGCCGATACAGCGACAGCACGGCGCGCATCACCGAGGCCGAATACGGCAAGGCGGCGCAGCTTTTGGAGAACGGCAAGTACGACGAGGCCATCGCCGCGTTTGAGGCGCTCGGCGATTATTCGGATTCGAAGGAGCAGATCACCGAGGCCGAGTACCGTAAGGCGCTGAAAACGCTGGATTCCGGCGCGTACAACGAAGCGCTCAAACAGCTCGAGCCGCTCGAGGACTACAAGGATGCGAAGGAAAAGATCGAGCTGTGCTACTTTGGTCTCGGCATGAAAGCCGTCGAGGCGGACGACGTGGAAGCGGCGGCGGAAAACTACGCGCATGTGAACGCGGACCATGCGGTCGAGATGCAGAAGGCGTTCTGCGAGAAGGGAATCGCCGCCTACAACGCGGGCGACGAGGCGCACGCGCAGGAATATTTCGACCTCGTGACGGAGAAAGACTTGCTGCCCGAGATCGATGCGGCTTATTACGCGCGCGGGCTTCAGCTTGTGGACGACAAGGATTTTGACGGCGCCATAGCGATCTTCGAAAAGCTCGGCGGCTATGAGGACTGCGCGGAGCAGATCCGCCGCGCGCACTACCTCAAGGCCGAAGCGCTGTATGATGCGGCGGATTATGCCGGCGCGCTCGAGGAATTCGAGGCTTCGGACGGCTACGACGACGCGGGCTCGCGCATCACAGAGACAACCTACCAGCTCGGCGTGCAGCAGCTCAACAACGGCAATGTGGTCGATTCGTATTATACGCTCTATGCGATCCGCGGCAATGCGGATGCATATGCACTGCTCGTCTCAGATTCGAGGTATTACATTTATGTCTACGATGTCGGCGTTGGACCGAATCCGCTGGACGAATAACGGCAGGCTGAACAGAAAAATCCGGCGTACCCTGAGCGGTACGCCGGATTTTTTGTGTTTTGAAGCGAAATTCTGCAAAGAAAAAAGCCTCCGGATGACCGGAGGCGGCGCGGCGGGGGAAAGCCCGCTCACGCGCGAAAGCAAGCGTGTGGGGACGGCCCGCTGTGGGGAGCGGCGGCCTTGACGCCCGGGAGGTGTCACGAATTTTTTTGCCGGTAGAGCAGCATGGCGGCGCGTTCCTTTTGCAGCTCCTCGACGAGCGCGCGCACGCTCCACGCGGCATTGTGCGGCGTGACGACGGCCTTGAGCGCGATCGGCTCGATCGCGGCCTGCCGGTAGGCGGCGAGGAATACGTCGAGCGCTTCGCCGGCGCCGCCGGAAAAGATCAGCACCTCGGGCAGCTCGT
>URQJ01000208.1 GCA_900549945.1 uncultured Oscillospiraceae bacterium | reverse complement strand
CATACGAGATCTATGCCGTGACTGGAGTTCAGACGTGTGCTCTTCCGATCTCGACGGCGGGGCCGTCACGATAACGCCGGCAGGCTCCGCCGCTTTCACCGCCGCAGATGCGGTCGGTTCTTCTGCGCGCGCCGCACTCGCCGGAGGCTCAGGCACTGCCGCGCCGGATTCAGGCCTTTCGCAAGCCGTTTTCGGCGCGGTCCCCGGAACCTGTACCGGCGGCACCGGAGCCGCCGGCCTCCCCTGCGGCTTTCCGCAGTGCACGCAGAACGCTGCCCCCGCCGGGATTTCTCTTCCGCAATGAATACAAAACATCAACGCCACTCCCCCTCATCCAGCCGGCACAGCATCCGCGCGCAGGCCGCCTCGAAGCCTCTTTGATTTTTAATATAGCACACTTTTTGGAACAAATCAATGCACGGCCGCCGATATTCTCCGCGCCGCACACGAATTCCCCCGCCAAAGCGCTTGATTTTACCCAAAAGCGAACCCCGCACGGCGGCAAGCGCGCTGTGCGGGGTTTCGCTTGGGATATTAAATCATCGTGAAAGATGGCGAACGCTTTTTCAGTTCTCGCTGACGATCCGGTAGTAGACCTTGGCGGTCAGCGCGTAGACAATCGCATAGAACACGGCAAACACGGCGAAGGTGACGGCGGTGCAGACGACAAACGTCGTGACCTGCTGAAGCATCATCGCGCGCAGGATGCAGTTGATAATCGGGAAGGCAAAGACGATGTGGATGCCGGCGGTGATCAGCGGCAGGAAAAACACCGTGAGGATCTGCGAATGGATCGAGCGCTTTGCCTCGCTTTGGCTCAGGCCGACCTTGCGCATAATCGAGAAGCGCGTCTTATCGTCGAGACCCTCGGAGATCTGCTTGTAGTAGATGATGAGCACCGCGGCCATCGTGAAGAGCAGGCCGAGCGCGATCCCCATAAAGAGGAAGCTGCCGTACATGGCGTAGACGTCGCGCTCGTTGTCCACGCGGCACTCCATGCTCCAGCCGCCGGTGAAGTCCTCATCCGTAAATACACTGTCCCAGCCCGCTTCATACATATCCGCAAAGTATGCGGACTGCTCCGCGTCGGTCATATCGCCGAGGTCAGCGCAGTAGGCCGTGCGGCTGTTTTCCAGACGCTGCGTAAGGTCGATGCGGGCGAGGAACGCCTCGTAATCCGGAATCACCAGCACGGAGGCTTCGGCAATGTTGGCCGATACCTGCCCGCAGATCGGAAAGGTTTCGGGTGGCTTCACCGGCGTGTACGCCTTGCCGAACAGCTCGAGCGTACCGCCGCCGAACGCCTCGCCGCTGTTTAAAAAGGCCATCGCCTCATTATCCGCGAGCTCTGCCGACTGCCCAGTGATCGCGTTGTACTGGCTGAGCGGCATCACCACCGTTTTCAGGTAGCTGCTCATCATAAGCCCGTTCGTCGCGTTGTCGGTCTCCTCTGAAATCACAAGGCTGCTTCCCGGTTCATATACCGCTGTAAAGGCGCTGTAAACGTACCGCTGCCATGTAAAATCGGGGTGCGCCGCCATTTCCTCCTCAAAATAGGCGTCGAACGCCTCGGTCAGCTCGTCGCCGTAGACGTAAGCCATCACGTCGTGCGGGTAGCGGCTGTGGATCATCCCGCCTGCGCCGAACCACAGCGAGCAGGTGGACGAGATCGTGACGAGCACCATCGTCGAGAGGATACAGATGTTCGCGAGGCCGACCGCGTTCTGCTTCATGCGGTACAGCATGCCGGAAACACTGATGAAATGCTGCGTTTTATAGTAGTAGCCCTTATTCTTGCGCAGGATTTTCAGCACCGCAATGCTGCCCGCCGTAAAGAGCAGATAGGTGCCGACGATGACGAGCAGCACGGCGGCGAAAAACGACAGGATCGCAACGCCGACCTCCTGTGCGGAAATGATCGACAGCGCGTAGCCGCCGCCGAGGCACGCCGCGCCGAGAATCGCCATAAAAACCTTCGTTTTCGGCTCGCGCTCGCCGACGCTGCCGCCCTGCAGCAGCTCGATCGGCTTCGCGCGCCAGACGCGGAAAATGTTCGAGAGGCAGATCAGAAAACTGACCGCGGCAAACAGGATCAGCGTCTGAACGATGCTGCCCGTGGAAATATAGAAGCTCAGGGAAATTTCAAAGCCGATCAGCTTCGCGACAAGCAGGTAGATCAGCCGGTCGAGCAGCATGCCGATCCCGATGCCGCCCGCAAGCACCACAAGCGCGGTAATCAGCGTTTCCAGCCCGATCACACGGGCGATGTGCCCCTTGTTCATGCCAAGCACGTTGTAAAGGCCGAACTCCTTTTTCCGCTGCTTCATCAAAAAGCTGTTCGTGTAAAACAGGAAGATCACGGAGAAAATCATGACGATGCTCACGCCGAGATTCAGCATCGCGTTCGTCATCTCCCCCAGGTCGGGGTTATTGGCGAGGGAGTGCAGAATGTAGTAGACGGCGGCGGTCAGAACGCCGGTAAGCATGTACGGCACATAGCTGCGCCGGTGCTTTTTGATGTTCTGCCCCGCCATGCGCATGTAAAGAGAATTCATTTCGGCGCTCCTTTCAGGCTTCGGCCGCGCCGGACGTTCCGGCCGCACCGGGCGTCCCGGTCGCCATCGTCGTGAGCGTATCCGAAATGCGGCGGAACATCTCCTCGTTCGTCGCGCCGCCGCGGTAGAGCTGGTGGAACACGACGCCGTCCTTGATGAACAGCACGCGGCTCGCGTGGCTCGCGGCCTTTGTGGAGTGCGTAACCATCAGAATCGTCTGGCCGTCGCGGTTGATCTCGCCGAAAAGCGAGAGCAGGCTGTCCGACGCGCGGGAATCGAGCGCGCCGGTCGGCTCATCCGCGAGGATGATCTGCGGCGATGTGATCAGTGCGCGGGCCACGGCGGCGCGCTGCTTCTGGCCGCCGGAGACCTCGTAGGGGTATTTCGCGAGAATATCCGAAATGCCGAGCTTCTCGACGATCGGGCGCAGGCGCTGGTTCATCTCCGGGTAGTGCTTGCCTGCGAGCACGAGCGGCAGGAAGATGTTGTCCTGCAAAGAAAACGTGTCGAGCAGGTTGAAATCCTGAAACACGAAGCCGAGGTTCTGCCGGCGGAACGCGGCGATCTCCTTTTCGCCGACGCTCGAGAGCGCGCGGCCGTTCAGCCAGACCTCGCCCTGCGTCGGGCGGTCGAGCGCCGCGAGAATGTTGAGCAGCGTCGTCTTGCCCGAGCCGGATTCGCCCATGATGGCGACGTACTCGCCGCGCTCCACCGCGAACGAAACATTTGTGAGCGCCTGCACGCGGTTGCCGCCGAAGCGCGTCGTATAAATTTTTTTCAGACCGTTGACTTCCAATACAGCCATTTCTGAAAATCTCCTTTCTCAAACCGGGTTTCTGAATCTGTACACAGTATACCGCATCCGCGCGGCGCTGAACATCGATTCACCTTACAAAACGCGCCCTTGACCTTACATTTTTGTCACACGGCCTGTCACATGCCGTTTCCGCGCAGAAAAACGGCTCCCCCGCGGGGAGCCGGACAAGCCGCACGGAAGCCGCGGCCTTTATTCGACGCCGAGGTCCGCCGAGCGCAGATCGACGGAGACCGTCGTGCCCCGCCCGGGCGCGGAC
>URQJ01000207.1 GCA_900549945.1 uncultured Oscillospiraceae bacterium | reverse complement strand
AGCGGCATTGCGGCGCGCGGCGACACGGCGGCGCCCGGCATTTCCGAAAAGCTCGCCGTTCTTGAGAGCATCTTCGAGGACGGGCGCTTCTGGAACCACACCGATGAAACGAGCTGGATGGACCCGGCGCTCAGTATCACGGACACGCCCTGCGCCCACAGCGCCGACGGCACGGACACCTGCAACACCTACAAGGGCGCGCTGCTCGCCGAATTTCCGGAGTTTTCCGGCATCCAGTGCTTCGGCTACGCCTCGCTTTTGAGCGACCTGCTCTTCGGCACGGACGCGCCCGTCACCGCGCACAGCGATTTCGCAAAGCTGCGGGCGGGCGATACGATCCATTTTCCCAACGCCATGCACTCCATGCTCGTGACGGCGGTTGACGCCGATGCGGAGACAGTCACCGTCACCGAGGTCAACGCCGATTTTGAGACCTGCCGCATCGCTTGGGGCCGCAGCATCACCCGAGGCGAGCTGTACGAAACGGACAGCGCCGTCATTTTCTACACGCGCTATGAAGCGTGAGCCAACCAACGGGAAGGAGGAACCCGCCGTGAACGCACATATCCCCTATGAACATTATGAACAGCCCACCCTTGAATTTGAGCCGCTCCCGCGCCGGCTGCGCGCGGCTCAGCGGCGCAGGCGCCGCCGGATGCTCTCCACCTGCATCGCGGTGCTGATCGTCGCCGCGGGGCTGACTGCGCTGATGCTGCTCGCAGGCAGGCGCACAGCCTCCCCCGCGCCGTCTGCCGAAAATACGAACCTCGCCGGCATTGTTCCGGACGGCGCCGTACTGGTTCGCGGCGTACCGTTTTACTCACAGCTCGGCGAATTCCCGACCGGCTGCGAGAGCGTCAGCGCCGCGATGCTGCTCGGCTATTACGGCTTTAACATCGCGCCCGGCGACTTCATCGACAACTTTCTGCCGCTCGGCGCGGAGCCGAACGAGGAATCGCCCGATCAGTGGATCGGCTGCGACCCGTGGGAGGCCTTCCCCGGCGACCCGCGCTCGGAGGACGGCTGGGGCTGCTACTCGACCGTGATCGAACGCGCGCTCAACGATTATCTCGCCGGCACCGAGTACCGGGCCGAGCGGCTTTCCGGCATTTCGCTTGAAACGATCTGCGCAAATTACATCGATAACGGAAGCCCGGTGCTGATTTGGGCCACGATCGACATGGAAACGCCCCGCACCGGCATCACGTGGACCGTGCCCGAATCGGGGCGGGAGATCACATGGATCGGCCCGATGCACTGCCTCGTCCTGATCGGCTACGACGACACGTCGTACATCTTCAACGACCCGACGGCAGGCGAAAACGTCATCTACGACAGGTATGCCGTTGAAACCGCCTACAGCGCGCTGTACGAGCAGGCGGTCATCCTTGAGCGGGACTGAATTCAGCTTTGTCCGTGGCAGGTGTTTTCCCGCATCAAGCGGCTTTCGCGCTTGACCGAGACGCGCCAAAGAAACTCACCGCCCCGCGCTCTGCCTGAAACACCTCGAATAAAAGGCCTATAACTAAAAAAACGCGCTGCGGTTTCGTGTCCGCAGCGCGTTTGCTCTGTTTTTATCCGTATTTTCAGCGCCCGCAGCAGGCGGCCGCACATGGCACTTTGCGGCCGAACGCTCCGCCGCTTTATAACCGCAGGACGGCGGTCAGATCGATTCGACGTCGATCGCGCCGTCCTTTTCGACGACGGCGATGCCGGAGACGCCGCCCTCGCCCTTTTCGACGAGCAGCGCGGCGATCTTATCCTCCACCGTGCGGCGGATCGTGCTGCGGATGTCGCGCGCGCCGCTCTTGCCGCCCGCGGCCTTGTGCGCAATCCATTCGACAGCCGCCTCGCTCCACTTGAGCGAGATGCCGCGCTCTGCGAGCGTTGCGACGTACTCGTTCAGCATCAGGACGGCGATCTTTCTGTAATCCGCCTCGTCGAGCGGGCGGAATACGATAACCTCGTCGACACGGCTCAGGAACTCGGGCCGCAGGAATTCGGAAAGCGCGCGCATGGCCTTTTCGCGGCTGATATCCGACGCGGTGCGGTTGAAGCCGACCAGCGCCTCGCGGCTGTTGCTGCCCGCGTTCGACGTCATCACGATGACGGTATTTTCAAAATTGACCGTGCGCCCGTGCGCGTCGGTGATGCGGCCCTCGTCGAGGATTTGCAGCAGAATGTTCATCACATCCGGATGCGCCTTCTCGATTTCGTCGAACAGCAAAACGGAGTACGGGCGGCGGCGCACCTTCTCGGTGAGCTGGCCGGCCTCGTCGTAGCCGACATAGCCCGGGGGCGAGCCGATGATCTTCGAAACCGAATGCTTCTCCATGAACTCGGACATGTCGAGGCGGATCAGCGTTTCGGGCGAATCGAACAGCTCCTTCGAGAGCACGCGCACGAGCTCGGTTTTGCCGGTGCCCGTGGGGCCGACGAAGATGAAGGAAGCCGGGCGGCGGCGCGGGTTGATCTGCACACGGCTGCGGCGGATCGCGGCCGAAACGGCCTGCACAGCCTCATCCTGCCCGATGATCTTCTCGCGGAGCTTCTCCTCGATGTGCGCGAGCTTGCCCAATTCGCTCTGCTCGATCTTCGCGGCCGGGATGCCGGTCCACAGCTCGATCACGTAGGCGAGATCCGCCTCGCCCACCGCGGCCGTGACCTCCTCCGGCTCAAACGCGTCGAGCTTTTCCGTGAGCGAGGCGACCTTGTACTTGGCCTCCGCAAGCGCCTCGTAGTCGACGCTCTGCGCGCTCTCGATCTCCGTGAGCTTCGACTGCTCCTTCTCGAGGTCGAGCGTCGTCTCCTCGAATTCGGCGAGCTTTTTGTTGCGCAGCGCGGCGCAGGCGCAGGCCTCGTCGAGCAGGTCAATCGCCTTGTCCGGCAGGTAGCGGTCGCTGATGTAGCGCTCCGAAAGCACGACGATGCGCTTCGCGGTCGCGTCCGACACGCGGACATTGTGGTATTTCTCGTAATAGCCCTTGATGCCGCGGATGATTGCGGCGGCGTCCTCGATAGAGGGCTCCGTCACCGTGACGGGCTGGAAACGGCGCTCGAGCGCCGCGTCCTTTTCGATGTACTTGCGGTATTCGGAGAACGTCGTCGCGCCGATCACCTGAATCTCGCCGCGGGAAAGCGCCGGCTTTAGGATATTCGCGGCGTTCATGCTGCCCTCCGCGTCGCCGGTGCCGACAAGGTTGTGCACCTCGTCGATGAACAGGATGATGTTGCCGTCCTGCTTCACCTCGTCGACAAGGCCCTTGATGCGGCTTTCAAACTGGCCGCGGAACTGC
Organism: uncultured Oscillospiraceae bacterium; assembly: GCA_900549945.1. GTDB lineage: Bacteria > Bacillota > Clostridia > Oscillospirales > Acutalibacteraceae > Hominenteromicrobium. Next base: position 356 of record URQJ01000207.1, on the reverse strand, counting down.
GTGCCCGCGACAAGCGCCGTCAGGTCCAGAAGCTGAACCTCTTTTTTGCGCAGCTTCGCCGGCACCTCGCCGGCCGCGATGCGCAGCGCAAGGCCCTCGGCAACCGCCGTCTTGCCGACGCCCGGCTCGCCGATCAGGCACGGGTTGTTTTTCGTGCGGCGCGAAAGGATCTGCACCACGCGCTCGATCTCGCGTTCGCGCCCGATGATGCTGTCGAGCTCGCCGCGGCGCGCCTTCATCGTCAGATCCGTGCAGTACGCCGCGATGTGCTTGCGCTTCGATTTGTGGAAGTTCTCCTTCTTCGCGCCCCGGTTTTCATTCTGACCCTCCGGCGCGGGCCGCTCCTGCATCGTGCC
>URQJ01000206.1 GCA_900549945.1 uncultured Oscillospiraceae bacterium | reverse complement strand
AGGCCGCGCGGGACGCCGGGCTTGTGGGCCTCGGCGGCGCGGGATTCCCGGCGCACGTGAAGCTCAATGTGCCGGAGGGCAAGAGCATCGACACGCTGATCGTGAACGTCGCCGAGTGCGAGCCGTACATCACTTCCGATCACCGCGAGGCGCTCGAAAACGGCGAAAACGTGCTGCACGGCGTGTATAAGATCAAGGAGATCCTCGGCGTGCACCGCGTGCTGATCGCGATCGAGGACAATAAGCCCGACGCGATCGAGGCGTTGCGGAAGATCGCCGACAACGCGGCGCTCGACCCGAACGACGAGGTGCGCGTGCTGCCGCTGCGCGCCATGTACCCGCAGGGCGCGGAAAAGGTGCTCGTGCAGGCGTGCACGGGGCGCAGAGTGCCCGCGGGCGGCCTGCCGGCCGATGTCGGCTGCCTTGTGATGAACATCGCCTCGGTTTCGTTCCTCGCGAGCTACATGAAAACCGGCATGCCGCTGACGCTCAAGCGCGTCACGGTGGACGGCAGCGCGGTGCAGAACCCGCAGAACGTCATCGTTCCGGTCGGCACGAAGATCGCGGCGCTCATGGAATTCTGCGGCGGCTACCGCGAGGAGCCGAAGAAGATCATCATGGGCGGGCCGATGATGGGCGTCGCCGTTACGACGGACGAACTGCCCGTTTTAAAGCAGAACAACGGCCTTCTGGCCTTCGGCGCGCGCGAAGCGCAGCTTATGGAGCCGACGGAGTGCATCCGCTGCGGCCGCTGCGTTGCGGCATGTCCGATGCGCCTGCTGCCGACAAGGCTTGAAAAATACGCCGAGCGCCGCGATGTGGAGGCGCTCAAATCCCTCGACATTATGAGCTGCATGGAGTGCGGCTGCTGCGCGTATTCCTGCCCGGCGGGCCGGCGGCTCGTGCAGGCGATCCGTCTGGGCAAGCTCTATGTGAAAAAGGACGGTGCAAAGAAATGAATAAGCTGATTGTTTCGTCCTCGCCGCACTTCCACGCGAAGGACACGACCTCGAGCATCATGCTGGATGTCATCATCGCGCTGACGCCGGCCATGATCGCTTCGGTGATTATTTTCGGCTTCCGCGCGGCGGTTATCATCCTGACGTCGGTCGCGTCGTGCATTTTGAGCGAGTACCTTTCGCGCGTCGTGATGAAGCGGCGCCAGACCGTCGGCGACCTCTCCTGCGTCGTCACCGGCATTCTGCTCGCGATGAACCTGCCCGTCTCGATCAGCCCGCTGATCGCGGCGTTCGGCGGCGTCGTTGCGATTGTCGTCGTCAAGCAGATGTTCGGCGGTATCGGGCAGAACTTCGTGAACCCGGCGCTGACCGCGCGCATCATCCTGATGAATTCGTTCCCGGCGAAGATGACCGCCTGGACCGCCCCGATGGACCACAGCTACTTCGACGCGGTGACGACGGCGACGCCGCTCGGCGTCCTCTCGGAGGGCACGGGCGCGGCGCTGCCTTCGTACCTCGACCTGTTCCTCGGCAACACCGGCGGCTGCCTCGGCGAAACGTGCGCGCTGGCGCTTCTGCTCGGCGGCGTGTACCTCGTCGCGCGGCGCGTCATCAGCCCGGTGATCCCGGTTACATACCTCGCTTCGGCCGCGGCGCTCTCGCTTGTGCTCGGGCGCGACCCGCTCTTCGACCTGCTTTCGGGCGGCCTGATGCTCGGCGCGATCTTCATGGCGACCGATTACACGACGAGCCCGATCAACTTCGGCGGGCGCATCGTGTTCGCCATTGGCTGCGGCGTGCTCACAATTCTGATCCGCGAATTCGCCTCCTTGCCCGAGGGCGTTTCGTATTCGATCGTTCTGATGAACATCATGGTGCCGCTGATCGAGCGCGCGGTGAAGCCGCGTGCCCTCGGCAGCGCGAAGGCCGGAAAGGCGGGTGCGAAATGAAGGTGCAGGCAAGCTCCGTTTTAAAGCCGGCGCTCACGCTTTTCGTGATCTGCCTCATCGTCACGGCGCTGCTTGCCGGGACGAACCTGCTCACAAAGGACCGGATCGCCGAGCAGGCGAAAATCACGGCCGAGGAATCGCGGCGCGTCGTTCTGCCGGACGCCGAAGCCTTCGAGGCGGCGGACGGCTGCTACAAGGGCACGAGCGGCGGCGAGACCGTCGGCTATGTGTTCGAGACCGAGGCGAAGGGCTACGGCGGCACGGTGCAGGTGATGACCGGCATCGATACTGCGGGCAGCATCACGGGCGTCGTGATCCTGAGCCATGGGGAAACGCCGGGCCTCGGCGCGAATGCCGAGCGCGCGTCGTTTACAGACCAGTACAAGCAGGCGGCGCCGGAAAACGGCATCGCGCTTGTGAAGAATAAAGCGCCCGCGGCGGGCGAGGTCGAGGCGCTGACCGGCGCGACGATTACGAGCCGCGCGGTGACGGACGCGGTGAACGCGGCGGTCGAGCAGTACAATGCGATGAAGGGGGGCGCGTGAGATGGCAAAAAACCTGAGACAGGAATTCACAAAGGGCATCGTGAAGGAAAACCCGGTGCTGCGCCTCGTGCTCGGTACCTGCGCCACGCTGGCCGTCACGACGGCCGCGTCGAACGCGATCGGCATGGGCCTTGCGACGACGTTCGTGCTCGTCTGCTCGAACGCGGCGATCTCTTTGCTCAAAAAGGTCATTCCCGACAAGGTGCGCATCCCGGCGTACATCACAATCATCGCGGGCTTCGTCACGATCGTGCAGCTTCTCATCGAGGCGTTCGTACCCGCGCTCGATAAGGCGCTCGGCGTGTTTCTGCCGCTGATCGTCGTCAACTGTATCATTCTCGGCCGCGCCGAGATGTTCGCGAGCAAGAACCGCGTGCTGCCGAGCATTGTGGACGGCCTCGGCATGGGCGTCGGCTTTACGGCGGCGCTGCTTGCGATGGGCATCATCCGCGAGCTGCTCGGCGCCGGCACCGTGTTCGGCCTGCCGGTGCTCTCCGGCTTCATGGACCCGATCGTCATCTTCCTGCTCCCTCCGGGCGGCTTCTTCGTGTTCGGCATCTTAGTTGCGGTTGCGGGCAGGCTTTCCGAGGCGGGCAAGGCGCCCGAAACGACGGGCTGCGCCGCGTGCCCGCTTGCGGCTTCGTGCTCGAAGGTGCAGGAAAAATGTGAAAAGGAGGGCGGGGAGAAGTAATGGACCTGAAATTTTTAGTCGGCGTTTTTCTCGCCGCGATCCTCACCGAAAACTACATTTTGAATAAATTCCTCGGCATCTGCCCGTTCCTCGGCGTGTCGAAAAAGCTCAACACGGCCGTGGGCATGAGCTGCGCGGTCACGGCGGTCATGGTCATCGCGACGGCGGTCACGTGGCCGGTATACACCTATGTGCTCGTGCCGAATGATTTCGGCTATTTGCAGACGATCGTTTTCATTTTGATCATTGCGGCGCTCGTGCAGCTGCTCGAGATCATCATGCGCAAATACATGCCGCCGCTCTACAACGCGCTTGGCATCTACCTGCCGCTGATCACGACGAACTGCGCGGTGCTCGGCGTCACGATGCTGGTGCTCGAAAAAGGTGAGGCGGACGCGAGCTTCGGCTACGCGGCCTCGCTCGTCAATGCGTTCGGCGCGGGCGTCGGTTTCCTCGTCGCGATGGTGCTGTTCGCCGGCGTGCGCGAGCGGCTCGAGCTGTGCGACGT
>URQJ01000205.1 GCA_900549945.1 uncultured Oscillospiraceae bacterium | reverse complement strand
CTCGTGCTGCTGCTCGCGGCCGTCGTGCTCTGCCGGATTGTCTCCGACCTTGCGTCGGGCGCGCTGAACGAGACGGTCGGGCTGTGCGCGGCACTTGGCGCGGCGGGCGTCCTGCTTCCGCCGATGGCCGGGCTCATCGGCAAAACGGCCTCGGTCACAGAGGCGATCGGCGCTTTTCTGCTCGCCGCCGTACCGGTGTACGCCGGCCTGCTTATCACGGCCGGCAACGCCGTGACCGGCTCCACCTACGGCGCGCTGACGCTGACGGCGGCAAACGGCGTTTCGGCGCTGACCGTCCACTTGTTCGTGCCGCTGCTGCGCGTGTTTCTGGCGCTTTCCGCGGTCTCTTCCGTCACGTCGTTCGACCTGAAAAAGCTGACGGACGCGCTCTATAAGCTCTTGAAATGGGCGCTGGTGCTCGCCGTCACCGTGTTCACCGGGGTTCTCTCGATGCAGACGCTCGTTTCCGCGCAGTCCGATGCGGTGACCGGCAAGGCGGCGAAGATGATTGCCTCGAGCGCGATCCCGATCGTCGGCGGCGCATTCGGCGATGCGTTCTCCGTGCTCGGCGCGAGCATCGGCATGGTGAAATCGGGCGTCGGGGCGTTCGGCATCCTCGCTTCTCTGGCGATCTTTTTGCCGCTTTGTCTGGAGGCGGCGGTCTGGCTCGGCGTGTGCTTTTTGTCGTCGCTCGCGGCGGAGCTGTTCGGGCTTTCGAAGCTCGCTTCGTTTCTGGACGGCTGCGCGACGGCGCTTCGGCTTCTTCTGGCGGTTGTTTTCAGTATCGGTGCGGTCTCCGTCGTTTCGGCGGCGGTCGTGCTCTGTGTGCGAGGTGCTTATGCGTGAGGTCTATACATTGGTGCTTTCTGTCAGCGCGGTGCTGCTCGGTGCCGAGCTGCTGGCCCGCTTGTTCCCGGAAAAAAGCGGTGCGCTGGTGCATGCGCTCGCGGTGCTGGCCATCGTGCTCGCGCTCGTCGTCGGCCTTCTGCACCTCGATTTTGACTGGGCCGCGGCAGGCTCCGGCTTTACTGCGGAGCAGGCGGCAGAGGCGCCGGGCGCGCTTTACGCCGAAACGGGGACGGCGCTGCTGCGGGAGCGGCTCTGTGCGCTGCTGGAGGCCGCCGGCGTCGAGGTTTCCGGCGGTGCACAGGGCGTGGAGGTCTGGTACACACAGGAGGATGACGGGACGATCGAGATCGACCGCGTGCGGGTGCACGTGGCATATGGCACGGACACAGACCGCGCTTACGCGCTTTTGAACAGCGCGCTGACCGAGGCAATCCCGGTGGAGGTCTATGCGGAATAACGCGGAAAGGAGTAGAAAATGCAGGAAAAATACAGGGCGCTGCTGAAAAGCGGGAAGCTCACCTACCTTTTGATCGCCGTCTGTGTGATTGCGGCCGCAGCCGTGGTTTTCATGCCGGAGAAAAAGGCGGAGGTGACCGTGCCGGAAACCGCCGAAACGGAGGTCACGGCCGAAGCGTACAGCGCGGCGGTCTCCGCCGAGGTCGCGCAGATGGTCTCGGCGATCACGGGCGAAGCGGACCCGCACGTCACGGTGACGCTGAATTCGATGGGCGAGACTGTTTACGCGACGGAAGACCGCCAGAGCGAGCGCAACGCGCGGGAATATACCGGCGACGCGCTCAATAAGACGCAGACGGACGGCGACACCGAGACGACGTACATCATCGTCAAAGGGGCGGACGGCGAGCAGAAGCCGCTGGTTGTCACGCAGACACAGCCGGAGATCCGCGGCGTCGTCATCGTCAGCCGGCGGGGCGGCGACGCGCAGATCCGCGAAAAAATTACGGAGGCCGTGAAAACTGCGCTCGATTTATCCTCCACACAGGTATGTGTGACGGGGTATTCGGAATATACATGATACAAATCACGATCGGAGGACAAAGCTATGAAATACGGAAAAAGACAGCTCATTCTGGCATCCCTCGTACTGGCGCTCGGCGCGGCGGTATACCTAAACTGGCAGTTTGCCGGCACTGGTGTGGCGGTGGACGGCGAGAGCAGCTCGGAGACCTCGAGCGCACTCGGCGCGGCGCAGCTCGTCAACAACAATTATGTGGAGACCGTCTCCGACGGTGTTGAGAGCGCTTCCGGCGAGGTATCCGGGCAGGAGGCGGAGCCGACGCAGGGCGAGGTCTCCGAGGCGGCGGAGAAACTCTCCGACGCGCGCATGACGCGCCAGACGGCCCGCGACGAGGCGGTGGAGCTGCTCGAGGACATTCTGAACGACGCCGAATCGGATTCCGCCGTGAAGGAGGCCGCAGTCAGCGAGGCCTCTGCCATCGCGCAGAATATCTTAAAGGAGACGAATATTGAGAGCCTTGTCGCGGCGAAGGGCTTTTCGGAATGCGTTGCCTACATCAACGGCGATACCTGCACGATCGTCGTAAACGGCGATATGGAGGACGCGCAGAACGCGCTGATCGTCCGCGACATCGCCGCGACGGAGACCGGCTTCAGCGCCGACCAGATTAAAATCATTTCCGCCGTCTGATTTCGCCTTTGCCTTGCTTTTTCCGCCGCGCTGTGCTACAATACAACCAGTACAACGGCGTGTTGGGTGAAGCTTGAAAATTCCAGATCGATCCGGCCCCGGCCGGTGTTTCCGCTCAGACTGCCCGCCGTTTCAAACACGGCGGGTTCTTTTTATTTTGCACAGCCGCAAGGAAAGGAAATGAATATGAAAACAAGGCATGAATCGAGGGAGCAGGCGTTCGTCCTGCTGTTTGAAAAGACCGTGAACGACGATCCGATGGAGGACATCGTCGAGATGGCGGTCGAGGCGCGCGGCATCGAGATGGACGCGTACTGCGAAAAGCTGACCGCGCTCGCAGAGCTTTACCTCGAGCAGATCGACGCGGTAATCGGGGAAAACCTGCGCGGCTGGAGCCTGCGCCGCCTCTCGCGCATGACGCTCACGATCCTGCGCGTCGCGGTCTGCGAGATGAAGTTTATGAACGCGCCGGATGTGCCGGTCAGCGTTTCGATCAATGAGGCGGTCGAACTCGCGAAGGTTTACGGCAACGAAAAGGACGCATCCTATGTAAACGGCGTGCTTTCGAGCATTGCGAAGTCGATGGACGGGGCGGCGCAGAATGCCTGAGACGGTTTCGCTCGGCTTGGATACGAGCAATTACACGACGAGCGCGGCGCTGCTGCAAAACAGTGAAATACACAGCCGCGGCAGGCTGCTGCCCGTAAAGGCCGGGGAAATTGGCCTGCGCCAGAGTGAAGCGGTTTTCCACCACACGCGCCAGCTCCCGCAGGTTGTGGCAGAGCTCGGCGGCGCGGTGCAGGACGTGCGCGTGATCGGCGTTTCAGACCGCCCGCGCGACGCGGAGGATTCCTATATGCCGTGCTTTCTCGTCGGCCTCGGCGCGGCGGAAATGCTGGGGCAGGCGCTCGGTGCGCCCGTGCACCGCTTTTCGCACCAGCAGGGGCATATTGCGGCGGCGCTCTATTCGGCGGGGCGGCTGGCGCTTCTGGAGCGGCCGTTCATCGCGTTCCACCTCTCCGGCGGCACGACCGAGGCGGTTCTCGCCGAGCCGGAGCGTTCCGGGAAAATTTTCACAACGCGGCTTGCCGCGCGCTCGCTCGACCTAAAGGCCGGGCAGGTGATCGACCGCGTCGG
>URQJ01000204.1 GCA_900549945.1 uncultured Oscillospiraceae bacterium | reverse complement strand
TGTCCGCGCACGTCGGCGAAGTCCGGCGGCGTTTGGCCCGCGGCGCTGCCGGACTCTCCGGGTACAGCCGGCTGGATCGGCTTTCGTCCGCGCAGGTGCTCGAGCAGGCCGAATACATCCGAGACGGGGTAGACGGAAAGCCCCTCCACCACCGCGCCCTCCGGGGCGTTTTCAGCGGGGACGAACATGTGCTTGAAGCCGAGCCGCTTGGCCTCCATCGCCATGGAGAGCACGCCGCGCACCGGGCGGAGCGCGCCGGAAAGGGAGAGCTCGCCGACGAAAACACAGCTTTCCGTACCCGCGCCGAGTTGGCCCGTCACCTTTAAAAGCGAGATCAGAAGCGGCAGGTCGTAGATCGGCCCCTCCTTGCGCCGGTCGGCCGGGGCGAGATTCATCGTGATGTGGCTGACCGGGAAATCGAAGCCGCAGTTTTTCAGGGCGGCGCGCACGCGGTTGCGCGATTCCTTCACGGCGGCGTCCGGCAGACCGACGAGGTCGAAGGCGGGAAGCCCGGCGGAAATATCCGTTTCCACTTCGACAAGAAATGCCTGCATGCCGAAAAGCCCCATGCTGTAGGATTTTGAAACCATAGCCCAGTCCCCTTACATTGTGTTTGCTTTCATTATATATCAAATGTCGGATTCTGGCAATACACAGGTGAATTTGTCGTTTTCCTATAAATTGAAAAACTGCCCGAGCAAATTTTGTGTATAATATAATTTATTTTCTTGACTTCCGTCACAGTTTGGAGTATGATAAGGACACAGTAGTCATTTGGAGCGTAGCCATGCAGCAAATCGGTCAGGTCGGAAATCAGGAGCAAACGGATGAAGCGCTTGTAAAGGCGTTTCAGGCGGGGAACACGGAGGTGTTTCCGGCGCTTGTCGCCCGGTATCTGACACTGATTCGGCGCAAGGCGTGCAGCTTTCGCGAGATCTTTTCGCTTGAGCGGGAGGATCTCTATCAGGAGGGGCTTTTGGGGCTTTTTGATGCGGCGAATACGTATGCGGCAGACGGCAGAGCGTCGTTTGAAACGTATGCGGGCCGGTGCATCAGCAACCGGATTGTCAGTGCGGTGCGGCGCAGTGCGAGCAGGAAGAATTCCTTCCTCAACCACGCGGTGCCGATCGAGGCGGTGGCCGACCTCGGCGCCGGGCAGGCGACGGATCCGCAGGCGCTTTTGGAGAACCGCGACGAGCTGGACGGTATCCTGCAAAAGGCGCACGTTTCACTCTCTCCGTTTGAGCGAAGGGCGCTCTCCCTGTATCTCGGCGGCTGGCGGCGCGCGGAAATCGAGCGTGCGCTCGGTATACCGGCGCGCGCGTTTGACAATGCGATGGCGCGTGTCCGCAAAAAGCTGCGGCGGAAATGACGCGCTGCATATGCCCTGCTTAGCTTTTGGCGTTGTTTTTTCAATGAGGCGGTGCAAATCCGCTTTGGGGCAAATATTTTATTAAGACCAAAGCGAGGTAAGATCAACATGTACGAAGACAAGACTCTCATCTGCAAGGAATGCGGCAAGGAATTTGTATTCACTGCCGGCGAGCAGGAGTTTTACGCCTCTAAGGGCTTCGAGAACGAGCCGCAGAGATGCAAAGCCTGCCGCCAGAACCGCAAAAACGCCACAAAGCCGGAGCGTGAAATGTACACAGCGGTATGCGCCGCCTGTGGCAAGGAAGCTACGGTTCCTTTCAAGCCGCGCGAAGACCGCCCTGTTTATTGCAGTGAGTGCTTTGCACATATGAAAGAGGAAAGATAACAACGGTGCCCGGCCGCAAGGCCGGGCCTTTTGTTTTCGGCGGGGCGAATAGCGTACGGCCGAAGCGCGAAGCGTGCCGTGCCTGCGCCGGAGGCTTTCAAAAATAGCGCCGCACTTTTTTCATGTACTGCGCATAGTCGGCGCCAAATTTTTGAAGGCATCGCTGCTCCTCAGCGAGAATGACGAAATGCCCGGCGAGCTGGAGCACCAATACGGCGGCGGGCAGCACAGGCGAACGGAGCAGCAGGGCCATGGCACAGCATCTGCCCGCAGAGGCAGGAAAAGCGGATACAAAAGCAGCACGGTAGTCGCCGCCTGATAGAGCCAGTAAACGAACGGCCTGCGGCTCTCCGTCGGGGCGAAATGCGCCGCGCATGGTGCCGCGCTTCTGCCGACGGCCGCGAGCAGGAGAAATCTTATGCAGAGAAAGGGGATCCGCGGCAGTATACCCATCATTTCGCTTTCTCGATCTTTCCGGTCTGACTTCGACTTATTACAGCATGGCGCGCAGCGCATTGCACGCCTACTTTTATATTTGCGCCCTGCTTCTGGGTACCGGAACGGGCGGAGAAGGAGGCGCTCTGGCTTTCGCTTGCAAAAAATGCGGGTAGGCTGTATAATAAGACGGAGTAGACAGCGGAGGGCGCGGCGGAGAGGCTTGCGGCGTGTCCTGCCGCCGGCGGAGGGATACCGTGGAAAATACCGGAGAGAAAAAGAGAATCACGCTGGATGCGCGGCTGCAAAAATGCGCTGATTTCGTGCGCGCGGGTGTTCGCGTCGCCGATGTCGGCACGGATCACGGCTATCTGCCGATTGCACTGCTGCAAGGCGGCAGGATAATTTCCGCCGTCGCTGCCGACGTGAACGCCGCGCCGCTCGAGAGCGCTGTGCGCAATGCGGCGCGATTCGGCGTTTCCGATAGAATGCGCTGCGTTTTGTCCGACGGTCTTGCCGGGCTTTCGGCGGCGGATGCGGACGACGTCGTGATCGCGGGCATGGGCGGCGAGTTGATTTTGCGCATCGTCGCAGAAACGCCGTGGCTGCGCACGCCGGAGAAGCATCTCGTTCTGCAGCCGATGACGACGGCTGACCGCCTGCGTGCGGGGCTGTATGCAGCCGGATTCGCCATCGACCGCGAGGAGGCCGTGTACGACGGGCGAAAAATATACACGGTGCTTTCGGTTTTTTATACCGGCGAAGCACAAACGGCGCTGCCGCTGCGTATGCTCCATATGGGGGGACTTCTGCCCGGAAGCCCTCATAGCGCGCGGTATGCGCAGAGCGTTCTGCACAACCTCGAGAACCAGTGCGTGGGCCTGCGGCATATGGGCCGTGACACGGCGGCGCTGGAGGCGGCGGTCCGCGAGATCCGCGCGGTTTATATACCGATTTAAGGGGGCGTTTTTATGACGGTGGAGACCATTTACAGGGCGATCGATGCGATCGCACCCTTTTGCGAATCCATGGATTTTGATAATACCGGTATTTTGATTGGCAATCCGCAGGCCGCGGTATCGGACGTACTGATCTGCCTCGACGTGACGCCGCGTGTGCTGCGTGAGGCGCTCGACTGCGGCGCGGGGCTGATCATCAGCCATCATCCGGTGATTTTCCACAAGCTCGGCGCACTTTTAGAGGGGAGCATGCCGTATGCGCTCGCTCGCAGCGGTGTCTCGGTGATCAGCGCGCATACAAACCTCGATAAAGCGTACCCGTTCGGCGTGAACCATGCGCTCGCGTCGGCACTCGGCCTCGGGCACGTGCGGGGGATCATCCCGGACGGCGGCGCGCATATCGCATATATGGGCGAGCTGCCGCAGCCGGTGACCGAGGAATGTTTCGGCGCGCAGATCAAGGAGGCACTCGGTCTCTCCGCGCTGCGCTACACGCCGGCAAGCTGCATGG
>URQJ01000203.1 GCA_900549945.1 uncultured Oscillospiraceae bacterium | reverse complement strand
GCCGGAATGCCGGGGTACGGCGCGACAAGGCGCGTCGGGTCGCTCTCGTACAGCGCGTCGTACGTGGCGCGCAGCGCCTGCACGTCTGCCTCCGTATACGGCTGCGCCGATACCGCATCGAGCATGCGGCGCATCAGCACGTCCGCTCCGTTGCCGACAAGCCGGCGGTAGCGCTCGGTTTCGATCTCCGGATACCCGTGCGCCTTGAGCGCGGCGTTGCCGAAGCCCGCGATCGACGCGAGCGTGTCGGCGACCGTGCCGTCCATATCAAAAATTACAGCTTTTACCTTGGCCATAGGATCATCCCTCTGCTTTGTCTGCCTGCCGCGCGATGTGCGGCGGGCGCTATTTCGGCGGCTCTGGCCCGCAGTTTTCAGTATACCGTGTTTGCCGCGGTTTTGCAACTTTAAAAAATCTGACCTTAAATAAAAAACAAAAACTGGGTATTGAGAGCAGACCAGATGCGTGCTATACTGAGCAAAACCGAAAGAGCGGCGCGGCGCGCAGCGGAATGCGCGCCGAAGCGTTGCGCGGCCGGCCTGCGGCGGTAGGATGCAGTGCGCCGCTGCCCCTGCGCGTCAGGGGACGGTAAACCAAAGGAAATGGGGTATAAAAAATGAAAAACAGAGGCTCGATTTACAGGGTTGTCACGGTGGGCCTGCTCGGCGCGCTCGTGTTCGTGTCGAATTACCTGAGCTTTCCGATCCCGGTGCCGGTGGGCGATATCTCCCGCGTACACCTCGGCAACGTGTTCTGTCTTTTGTCCGGCTTTGTGATGGGACCGGTCGGCGGCGGGCTGGCGTCCGGCATCGGCGCGATGCTGTACGACCTGACAAACCCGGCGTATGTCGCCTCCGCGCCGTTCACGTTCCTCTTTAAATTCCTGCTGGCCTTTGTGTGCGGTGTGATCGCGTTCAAGGGCAGGCTCTCCGGCAGCATGCTCGGCGAATGCAAAATTTCCACGCCGCGCTATTTTGCGGCGGCGGTGGCCGGCAGCGTGACGTACATCGTGCTGTACCTCGCGAAGTCGTTTGTTTCGGCTCTGCTCGCGGGCAGTGCGCCGGAGGCGGCGGGCATCGCGCTCGTCACAAAGCTCGCGACGAGCAGCGTGAACGCTGTGCTGGCGGTCGTTATCTCCGTGCCGCTCGCGGCCATCATCAAAAAGGCGCTCAAGAGCGCGAAGCTCACGGCTTAAACGCCTGAAAATTCAATTCTAGGGCCGCCGGGCATGCAGCTGTGTATGCCGGCGGCTCTTTTGCTATAGGTGCGGCGGAATGACCGCGGGCCGGAAAATCTGCGGCAAAAACAAGGCAAAGCGCAGCGCGTGAACGCCAGTGAAGGCGCTTCGCGTGAACGGTCTGTGAAGGCGCTTCGCGCAGATTTCTTTAATTTGTCATGAAAAAGTCCGACATGCTTCACACGAAATTCACATAAGATCGAGATAATAGAATCAACCCGAAGGGGAAAAATAAAGGTTGAAAAATCCTTCGGAATATGGTATTATGTGAAAGGAGTAAGGAATCATGAGCGATAATCATGAGAATTTTCAGGACGGCTTTCATACCGCCCAAAATCCTGACTCGGCAGGAACGCAGAAAACCGCAGAAACGCCGTATGCGTACGGCAGCACATACAGCGCAGGCTCCAGCCAGCAGAATGTACCGCAGACCTACACGTGGAGCGCCCAGAGCGGGCCGTACCACACGGGCGGTGTTCCGGGCGGTGTCATGCCGCCGGCGCCGCATAAAAAGCGCGGCGCGCCGTTTGGCGTAAAGCTGCTGTCAGTTGTTCTCTGCTGTGTGCTGGTCTCCGCGGCGACGCTCGGCACCTTTGTGCTGTTGATCCAGAACGGCGTCATCGGCATCGAATCGAAGGGCGACAACGCACTCTTTACGATTTCACGCGTGGTAAACAGCGAGCCGGAGGAATCCGGGTCGGTTTCCGCGCTGAGCGAGCAGGATATCGCCGAAAAGCTGATCCCGTCTGTCGTGTGCATCCAGAACTATCAGGTCACGCAGCAGTACGGCTTTATGCAGACGGATACGGAGAACAGCGATGTTTCCCCCGCTGGCGAAGGCTCCGGCATCATTTTCAGCGAGGACGGCTACATCGTCACGAACGCGCATGTGGTCGACGGCGCGACGTCTCTGAAGGCCATCCTTTCCGATGGCACAACGTATGAGGCGGAGCTGGTCGGCAGCGATACGCTGACAGACCTCGCGGTCCTGAAGATCGACGCGACCGGCTTGCAGGCGGCAGAGTTCGGCTCTTCCGAGGATCTGCGCGTGGCGGATCAGGTGATGGCGATCGGCAACCCGGGCGGCTATCAGCTTAACTCCAGCGTGACGATCGGTTACGTTTCCGCGCTGAACCGCGCGATCACAAACAGCTCCACGGGCTATACGATGGAGTACATCCAGACCGATGCGGCGATCAACCCCGGCAACTCCGGCGGCGCGCTCGTCAACCAGTACGGTCAGGTTGTCGGCATCAACTCCGCGAAGATCAGCGCCACAGGCTATGAGGGCCTCGGCTTTGCAATTCCGGCGGAGACGGCGCAGCCCGTTATTTCCGACCTGATCGAGTACGGTTATGTCAAGGACAGAGCAATGCTCGGTATCTCGGGCCAGTTTATCGACAGCCTCACGGGCCGCTTCTACGGCCTGCCGCAGGGCGAATATGTTGGCGCGCTAAATTCCGCAGAGGCACAGGCCTCCGGCTTGCAGGTGGGCGACGTGATCACCGCGATCGACGGCACAGAGCTCACGAGCGAGACGGTTCTCCGCTCGGCGATCAATGCAAAGAAGCCGGGCGAAACGGTAGAGCTCACGGTCTACCGCCCGTCCTCCAATCAGACGGTGACGGTTACGCTGACGCTTTCTGAAACGACGGAGAGCGCTACGACCGCACAGGCGCAGGATTCGGCCGGATAAGGCCGCAGGCGGAACACTTAATTTTGAGTACGAGTCTTTTTCATAAATCTCCTTTTTCAAGCAACGAAGCCCGGGTTTATCCCGGGCTTCGTTGCGCTTTCCGGCAAAGGGAAGGGCTGCGCGAGGGGCACTGGAAAATGGACGCACCGCCGGTGCGGCACTGAGGGGCGCGCGGCTTTTTTTGAGAGTGCCGGGCGGCAAATAAAAACAGGCTTTCCGAGGCGCTGTGCGCGGAAAGCCTGTTTCATTTTTATCGGTGCAGCATCTGCTCGGCCGGGCGGCTCAGAGATATGCCGATACGGCCGCCGCCATGCCGTCCCACTGGGCTTCCATTTCCTCAACGAGGCGGAACTGGTTGCGCGCGCGGTCGAGGTTGTGCCGCGGGTAGGCGGTCTTGAAGTAGACGTCGCCGTTCAGGTAATCGGCGAGGAAACGCATGCCTGTCTCGAGCGTCATCAGCTTGGCGCCGACGGGCAGGGTGCGGATTTCGGTTTCGGTCAGCGCGCCGCCGGCGCCGCGGAAAAAGCCCGCGGTATAGGCTTCAAACAGCGCGAGGCTGAAATGCACCTTTGTGAGGTCGGTTTCGTCCTCGGCCGCCGTGGAAGCGCCCGCACGGATGGAATCGCCGAAGTCGAAGGCCGTGAGGCCGGGCATCACGGTGTCGAGATCGAGGACGCAGACGGCCTGACCAAAAAATCGAACAGCTGAAGGCGCACATCGAGGGCCTCACCTC
>URQJ01000202.1 GCA_900549945.1 uncultured Oscillospiraceae bacterium | reverse complement strand
TACATCGACGTCTACGAAGAGCTCGGAATTCTCGAAAAATCGAATCTGGCCTACTACGGCGGCACCTCGTTCGAATACTGGAAGAACGGCATCACCGAAGAACGGGCCTTTTACGAGCGCCTGGCGAAGATCATCGCCGAGCGGCAAAAGAAATTTACAACGAATAAAAAAACACCTGATACACTATGAAAACCTTCAAAATGCTTCTGCTGGCCATCGCAGCGCTCTGCGTCACGGCATGCGAGAACGACGAGGCGGCCTACATAGGCGTTCCCGAATCGATCGAGCTTTCGGCGGACGCGCCGCTGCGCGAGCCGTACGCCGCGTGGATGCAGGGCGGCGTCAACTTCGACAGCGGCCGCCTCGGCGCGATTCTTGCGGCGCAGTCGATGCTGCGGGCGGGCTTCCTCGAAAATGCGTGAACGGCTTTAGAACATTGAAAGCGCAAGATTTGGCATAAAATAGCACGGTTTTGACTTTGTTTTCCGCTCAAAATCGTGCTATAATTTTATCAAATGCCGTGTGCGGCAACGGCAATGCAATTCGAATGATTTGGAGGAAAACACAATGCGAGACAGGAAAGAGGCACAGGCGAAGGCCAAGGCGCTTGTGGCGCAGATGACGGTGGAGGAAAAGGCGTCGCAGCTCAAGTACGACGCGCCGGCGATCGAGCGCCTCGGCGTGCCGGCCTACAACTGGTGGAACGAGGCGCTGCACGGCGTCGCGCGCGCCGGCACGGCGACGATGTTCCCGCAGCCGGTCGCGATGGCTTCGATGTTCGACGAGGCCGTGATGCAGAAGATCGGCGACGTCGTGGCGACCGAGGCGCGCGCCAAGTACAACGAGGCCGTGAAGCACGGCGACCGCGACATCTACAAGGGGCTGACCTTTTGGTCGCCGAACATCAACCTGTTCCGCGATCCGCGCTGGGGCCGCGGGCAGGAGACGTACAGCGAGGACCCGTACCTCACGGCGCGCCTCGGCGTCTCGTACATCAAGGGCCTGCAGGGCGACGGCGAGTACATGAAGGTGGCGGCCTGCGCGAAGCACTTCGCCGTGCACAGCGGGCCGGAGGCGATCCGCCACGAGTTCGACGCGGTGGTCAGCGAGAAGGACCTCTGGGAAACGTACCTGCCCGCATTTGAGGCCGCGGTCAAGGAGGGCGAGGTCGAGTCCGTCATGGGCGCATACAACCGCACGCTCGGCGAGCCGTGCTGCGGCAGCGACCTTCTGATGCGCAAAATCCTGCGCGGCAAGTGGGGCTTTGAGGGACACTATGTTTCGGACTGCTGGGCGATCTCCGACTTCCACCTGCACCACCACATCACGGCGACGGCGCCGGAATCCGCCGCGCTCGCGCTCAAAATGGGCTGCGACGTGAACTGCGGCAACACTTATCTGCACCTTCTGCAGGCGCTCGAGGCGGGGCTCATCACGGAGGAGGACATTACGGCCTCCGCGGAGCGGCTGTTTACGACGCGCTTCCTGCTCGGCGAGTTCGACGAAAACTGCGTGTACAACACGATCCCGTATGAAACGGTCGAGTGCCCTGAGCACCTCGCGCTCAGCGAGGAGGCGGCGCGCCGCAGCGTTGTGCTGCTCAAAAATGACGGCCTGCTGCCGCTGAACCTCGGTGAGATCAAGACGATCGGCGTGATCGGCCCGAACGCGAACGACCGCATGGCGCTGATCGGCAACTACCACGGCACGGCCTCCCGCTACATCACGGTGCTCGAGGGCATTCAGGACTACGTAGGCGACCGGGCGCGCGTGCTGTACGCCGAGGGCTGCCACCTGTACCGCGACCGTGCGGAAGGGCTCGCGCAGCCCGGCGACCGCCTCGCGGAGGCGCAGACGGTTGCGGAGCACAGCGATGTTGTTGTGCTCGTCGTCGGCCTGAACGAAAACCTCGAGGGCGAGGAGATGCACGAAAGCAACGCGGGCGGCTCCGGCGATAAGGCCGACCTGCTCCTGCCCGCGCCGCAGCGCAGGCTGATGGAGGCGGTTGCAGAGACGGGCAAGCCGGTGATCCTCGTCAACATGACCGGCAGCGCGATGGACCTGCGCTTTGCGGACGCGCACTTCTCGGCGGTCGTGCAGGGCTGGTACCCGGGCGCGCGCGGCGGCAAGGCGATCGCGGAGCTGCTTTTCGGCGAGTATTCGCCGAGCGGCAAGCTGCCCGTCACGTTCTACAATTCGGCGGACGACCTGCCCGCATTCACCGATTACGCGATGGAGAACCGCACCTACCGCTACTTTGCGGGCGATGTGCTCTACCCGTTCGGCTTCGGCCTGACCTACGGCAAAACCGCCGTGACGGCGGCGTCGGCGGAAAAAACAGAGGGCGGCTGGCGCGTGACGGCTTCGCTCGAGCACAGCGGCGCCGCGGGCGGCGACGTCGTCGAGGTCTACATCCGCGACAATGAATCGAAATTCGCCGTGCGCAATTACAGCCTCTGCGGCTTTAAGCCCGTCGCGTTCTCCGGGGCGGAGATGAAGCAGGCCGAGATCTTCGTGCCGGATGCGGCGCTGGAGATCGTTGACGACCGCGGTGAGCGCCGCGTGGACAGCCGCAGCTTCACGCTGTTTGTCGGCGTTTCGCAGCCCGACGCGCATAGCTGCGCGCTGACCGGCACGCGCCCGGCTGAGATCGAGCTGCACATTTGACCGCACCGCGTTTCAACGATTCGGGAGAGTTTATTTATGGAAATCGGCTTTATACCGGTTACAAAGGAGAATATCGCCGAGGCGGAGCGGCTCGCCGTCGCGCCGGCGCAGGCGGGCATGGTGGAGACATTCGCCGAATGCTGGGCGGAGGCGCTCGAATTTCCGCTATGGCGCCCTGTGGTGTTCGCGGCGGACGGCGTGTGGGTCGGCTTCGCGATGTACGGCGCTTGGCCGCGGGAAAGCGGCGGCGCGGACGTGTGGCTCGACCGCTTCTTCATCGACGCGCGCTATCAGGGCCGCGGGCTTTCCAAGCGGTTCCTGCCCGCGCTGATGCGCCGGATACGGCGGGAATACGGCTGCGATACGCTGTATCTCAGCGTGTACGAGAGCAACCGCGTGGCGGCGCGCCTGTACGCGGAATTCGGCTTTGCCTTCAACGGCCGGCTCGATATCAACGGCGAAAAGGTGATGGAGGCCTCCGTGCAGGGGCTTTGAGCCTGAAGCCGGCGCGCGGGTGTATCCGCGCGGAAAAGGGCGGCGTGCGTGGGGGAGTATCCTCCAAGAAAAAAAGCGCGGCGCAAAAGCGATATAATTTTGGGACCCGGTTCGGCTGCGCGCTGAACCGGGCCCCTGCGTTTCGGCGCAGACCGCGGCGGCTGCTGTGCCGTGTGGAAAGCGCCGGGGACGCCTTTACAAACCCTTCAAAAAGGCGTATACTGAAAAGCATAAACGGATTCGAGGGGGATGGCGTCATGCAGGCGGTCAGCGATTTTTCAAAAGGCAGGGTTTCGGGCAATATTCTGCGGCTCGCCATGCCGATGGTGCTGGCGCAGCTCGTCAACGTCCTGTACAACGTCGTCGACCGCATGTACATCGGCCATATGGGGGAGGGCTCCGTCGATGCGCTGACCGGCGTCGGGCTGACGTTCCCGATTCTTCTGATCGTCACGGCATTTGCGAATTTGTTCGGCACGGGCGGCACGCCGCTGTTCTCGATGGCGCGCGGCGCGGC
>URQJ01000201.1 GCA_900549945.1 uncultured Oscillospiraceae bacterium | reverse complement strand
TCAAGGACGCCGAGAGCGGCCTTGTCATCGCCGATCTGTCCGACCACACCCCCGTCACCATCGCAAAGGGCGGCCGCGGCGGCTGGGGCAACTCGCATTTTGCGACGCCGACGCGCCAGACCCCGCGCTTTGCGAAGCCCGGCACGCCCGGCGAAGCATTTGAATTGCAGCTCGAACTGAAGCTGCTAGCGGACGTGGGCCTCGTCGGCTTCCCGAACGTCGGCAAATCGACACTTGTCTCCGTCGTGAGCGAGGCGAAGCCCGACATCGCAAATTACCATTTCACGACGATCACGCCGGTGCTCGGCGTGGTACGCATGCAGCCGGGCGTTTCATTTGTCATGGCGGACATTCCCGGCCTGATCGAGGGTGCGTGGCAGGGCGTCGGCCTCGGCCACCAGTTCCTGCGCCACGTGGAGCGCTGCCGCATGCTGATCCACATCGTCGATGTTTCCGGCAGCGAGGGGCGGGACCCGAAGGAGGACTTCCGGATCATCAACGAGGAGCTGCGCAAGTTCAACCCCGAGCTGGCACAGCGCCCGATGGTCGTCGCCGGCAACAAGTGCGACCTGACGAGCGACGAGCAGGTGGAGGATTTCCGCAAGTTCGTCGAGGCGCAGGGCTACGCGTTCTTCCCGATCATGGCGGCGATCCGCTACGGCGTTGACCCGCTGCTCAACAAGGTGACGGAGATGCTCTCCACGCTGCCGCCGGTCGCTCAGTTTGAGCCGGAGCCGGCGGTCGTGAAGCCGGCGGAGGACTTCGGCAGGACGCAGGTGGACATTCGCGTCGAGGACGGCGTATACTTTGTGGAAGGCGAATGGCTCTTAAAGCTGATCGCGACCGTCAATTTCGACGACTACGAGTCGCTGCAATACTTCCAGCGCGTGCTGATCAATACCGGCGTGATCGACGCGCTGCGTGAGGCCGGCATCAACGAGGGCGACACCGTCAGCATGTACGACCTCGAATTCGATTTTGTGGAGTAAGAGGTGCGCATTTGGAAAAGCTTATGAATGTCCAGACGGATCCGAAGCAGCTCAGTCCGCTGACGCTCGCCTACATCGGCGACGGCGTCTATGAGCTGTTCGTCCGGGAATATATCGTCTCCAGAGGCAACTGCCCGGTCAAGAAGCTGCACGCGCGCGCGGTGGAGATGGTGCGCTGTGAGTTTCAGGCAAAGGTACTCGCAGAGCAGCTCCGCCCGCTCCTGACGGAGGAGGAGGCGGAGGTCTGCCAGCGCGGGCGCAACGCCCACGTCTCCCATGTGCCGAAGAATTCGAGCGTCGCGGATTACCATGCCGCCACGGCCTTTGAGTGCCTCTTCGGCTATCTGTACCTTTCCGGCCGGCTGGACCGGCTGCGGCTCTTCTTTGAAAAAATTGCGGAGGCCGCGCAGGCCGGCGGCTGAGCCGTCCGTCTTTTTGCCGGGGCCTCGCGCTCCGGCAGATCCTGAAAGGAATGGTGTTATAGAATGCGTGAGAAAAATATTATGCGCAAGGCGCGGGACCTCGCGCTCGACCTGCTCTGTATGGTTGTGGGCTCGATCATCTATGCTGTCGGCGTCAACGGCTTTACGGCGCCGAACAACATCGCACCCGGCGGCGTGACCGGCGTTGCGACGATGCTCAACTACCTGTTCGACACGCCGATCGGCACCGTGATCCTCGTGATCAATATCCCGATCATCCTGTGGGCGATCGTCGAGATCGGCTATAAGCTGGTTGCAAAAACGATGGTTGCGATCGTGCTCAACTCGGTCATGATCGATGTGGTGGCGCTCTTTATGCCGGCGTACCATGGCGACGCGCTGATCATCACGCTGATCGGCGGCGTATGCGAGGGCGTCGGGCTTTCGCTCGTCTTTATGCGCGGCGCGACGACCGGCGGCACCGATATGATCGCCCGGCTCTTGAACCACCGCCTGCGCCATCTCTCGATGGGCAAGCTGATGCTCGCGGTGGACGGCTGCATCGTACTGGCCTCGGCGTTTGTTTTTCAGAGCATCGAGAGCGCCGTGTACGCCTGCATCGTGATTTTCGTATCGACGAAGATCATCGACACGATCCTCTACGGCACGGACGTCGGCAACGGCAAGATGTTCTTTATTTTTTCGAAAAAGAACGAGGAGATCGCGGAGCGCATCCTGACGGACCTCGACCGCGGCGTGACGTTCCTGAAATCGCGCGGCGCCTATCTGAAGCAGGAGGGCGAGCTGCTGCTCTGTGCGGTGCGGCGTTTCGAGGTGTTCCGCATCAGTGAGATCATCCGTGAGATTGACCCGGATGCGTTCATCATCGTCGGTGACGCAGGCGAGATCGCGGGCGAGGGCTTTAAGCCGATGCGCTCGGACGACCGCACGCTCAGGGAAATTCTGCACGCGCTGAAAAAGAGCCGCGGCGGGAAGCCCGAGGCGGAGGAAGAAAAGGAAAAAGCAGACGGCGAATGACCGTCTGCTTTTTGGGGTTAGGCTCAGCGGCAGTTTTCGCCGTTCTGCTCCGTCTTGTTCTTGCCGCTGCAGTTCGAGGAATTCTGGCTGCTGGCCTGCTTGTTGGAATTCCGGTTCGAGCCCTGCTTGCTCTTATTGTTCGCGCTCTGGCCGGGATTCTGATTGTTGTAGTTCTGATTCATTTTAAATCACCTCTTCCGGTACTAGGATTCCCGCGCTGGGCGCGTTTATGCACGGGCGGTGCGGAAGCGGGGAAAGGCAAAAAATATGGCTTTTGAATTGCCCTTGGAATTTGAAAACAGGATGCGCGGCATGCTCGGCGGCGAATACGAGGTGTTCCGCGCGGAATACGAAAAGCCGCACCGGCGCGGCATACGGCTGAACACCCTGAAGTGCGATGCGCAGACGCTTGCGGAAACGCTGCAGTTTCCGCTTGTGCCGTCGCCGTTTTCCCCGCTGTCGTATTATGCGCCGGCGGACGCGCGGATGGCTGCATACCCGCTGTACCACGCCGGCGCGTTCTATTCGCAGGAGCCGTCGGCGTCCTCGGCGGTCACGCTGCTCGATCCGCAGCCCGGGGAAAGGGTGCTCGACCTCTGCGCCGCGCCGGGCGGAAAATCGACGCAGATCGCGGCGCTCACGCAGGACCGCGGCCTGCTGTGGTGCGCAGCCGCGCGTCTGTCCTCGCCTCGAACCTCGAGCGCATGGGCGTGAAGAATGCGGTGGTTTCCTCCGTGTATCCCGATGTGCTGGCTGAAAAGCTCGCAGGTTATTTTGACCGCGTGCTCGTCGACGCGCCGTGCTCCGGCGAGGGCATGTTCCGGCGCGACCCGGCGGCGGTTCAGGAATGGAGCCCTGCGCATGTTGAGACCTGCGCGGTCCGTCAGCTTGCAATCCTGAAAAGCGCCGCGCGCTGTGTGCGTGCGGGCGGCGTACTCGTCTATTCGACCTGCACGTTCTCCGCGGAGGAAAACGAAGGCGTTGTGCGGGCGTTCCTCGCAGAGAACCCGGGCTTTGTGCTTGAGAAACCGGCGGTTTCCTTCGGCCGCCCGGCCTATGGGCTGGACGCCGTGCGCATTTTCCCGATGGACGGCGGCGAGGGGCATTTCGCGGCGCGCTTCCGGTACGCAGCGGAAAATGCGTGCGCCGTGCAGCCGCATGCGGGGCGCTGGTTCCTGTCCTTCTCCAAGGCGAGCCGGCACCCGGCCAGCTGCTCCAGCAGGCGGCGGTCGATGCAGTGGCC
>URQJ01000200.1 GCA_900549945.1 uncultured Oscillospiraceae bacterium | reverse complement strand
CAGGCCTGCGAGCACGTGCCGCTGCAGGCCGTCCGCATCCCAGCAGAGCCGCCCGTTTTTCTGCGCCGCGCCGTTTTTAAAGCGATAGACCTCCGAAAGCCGCATTTTGCCGTCCTCGAGCCAGCCGAGGATGTGGCGGCCGCTGGAAGCGCCGATGTCCACCGCGAGATATGTTTTCATTTGGGAACGCCCCCTTCTTGCACTTTGTTGCTTTCAGTATACCAGAAAAAGCGCAAAAAAGTAAGGACGCCGTTTAAATAAAAAAGCGTCCTTACTTTTAGCCTCTATTCCGTTCGGACAAGCAGCCGCAGAGCCTTCCCGCGGCCGCCTCCTATCTCCTGCACACGCCGTCAGCCGAGGCCGCGGAATAAAACCGCAGACGCGTACCGATCCGCCGGGTAAACCATGCGGACGTACCGCCAGCCGATTTCCTCCATGATTGCGCCGAGCGCGCCGGTCTGCACCAGCAGCCAGAAAGCGATAACCAGCGCGAGAATCACGCTGTAGACGATGATCTTCCGCTTTTTTGTGCGCGGGCTTTCCCGAATCCTGACCTCGTCCTCCCAGTGCACCGAGCCTGCAAAGGCGCCGACATGCTTTTCAAACTTCGCCTTGCATTCCGGGCAGGAGGAAGCACCGTTCGGAATCGACGCGTTGCATTTTGTACAAATCATGAAATCTCCCCCTTTGCCCGCCGGCCGGGGCGCATCCGCTTTACCGCGCGCCGCTCTGCCGCCGGGATTCTGCCGCACATTCTGCCTGTGTTTCCCCGCTGTGCATCGGAATCCCCTCCCCACTTTTCTGTAATTAAATTATATGATATTTCCGAGTGCATGTCAATAAATATCGTGATTTTCAACCGACACACGCCTAAAAATGCACGCAAAAAGAAGGAAAATCGATTGACACCCGGCGCCGGAAGCAGTAAACTGTACGTACAACCTGTATCCAGCAGCAAAGGGCGCGCCCGTTTTCCGCACGGCGGGCCGCTCCTATAAAAAACGCGCGCTCCGGCGCGAAACCATCGGAAAGGATTTGTTGCAGCATGGAAAAGACAGCAAAGCTCACCGTCGAAAAGGATTTTAAAATCGCCGAAATCGACAAGCGCATCTACGGATCATTCATCGAGCACCTCGGCCGCGCCGTGTACGGCGGCATCTGGCAGCCCGGCCACAAGACCGCCGACGAGGAGGGCTTCCGGCAGGACGTCCTCGGCCTCGTCCGCGAGCTGAACATCCCGATCGTCCGTTATCCCGGCGGTAATTTTGTATCGAATTTCTACTGGGAGGATAGCGTCGGCCCCGTTGAAAACCGCCCGAGCCGCCTCGAGCTCGCTTGGCGCAGCACCGAGCCGAACCGCATCGGCATCAATGAATTCGCCTCGTGGTGCAAAAAGGCGGGCGCCGAGGTCATGCAGGCCGTGAACCTCGGCACGCGCGGCATCGAGGCCGCCTGCAATCTGCTCGAATACTGCAACCACCCCGCCGGCACGAAGTACAGCGACCTGCGCATCGCGCACGGTGTGAAGGACCCGCACAGCATCAAAGTGTGGTGCCTCGGCAACGAGATGGACGGCCCGTGGCAGACCGGCCACAAGACCGCCGCGGAGTACGGCCACCTCGCCGACGAGACCGCGAAGGCCATGAAGCAGATCGATCCGTCGATCGAGCTTGTGCTCTGCGGCAGCTCGAACACCGGCATGCCGACCTTCCCCGAGTGGGAGAGCACGGCGCTCGAGTGGGCGTACAACAGCGTCGATTACATCTCACTGCACCAGTACTACGGCAACCGCTTCAACGACACCGCGAATTTCCTCGCGCAGAGCGACGACATGGACCACTTCATCAAGACGGTCGTCGCCACCTGTGACTACGTGAAAGCCAAGAAGCGCGCGAAGAAGAACATCAACCTGAGCTTCGACGAATGGAACGTGTGGTTCCACGCCAACGAGGCCGACGACGACACGATGAAGAACCGCCCATGGCAGGTCGCGCCGCACCTGCTCGAGGACCACTACGACTTTGAGGACGCGCTGCTCGTCGGCCTGATGCTCATCACGCTGATGAAGCATGCCGACCGCGTGAAGATGGCCTGCATGGCGCAGCTCGTCAACGTCATCGCGCCGATCATGACCGAGGAGAACGGCCCGGCGTGGCGGCAGACGATCTATTACCCGCTCCTGCACGCCTCGAAGTACGGCCGCGGCACGGCGCTGCAGCCGGTGCTCTCCTCGCCGAAGCACGACACGCTCGATTTCACCGACGTCACCGACGTGGAATCCATCGCCGTCTGGAACGAGGAAAAAGAGGAGGTCACGGTGTTCGCCGTCAACCGCAGCGTGACGGACGACGTCGTACTCGACATCGACCTGCGCGCCTTCGCCGGATTCCGCTTACAGGAGCACATCGTGCTGGAAAACAGCGACATGAAGGCCGTCAACACCGCCGATCAGCAGGCCGTCGTCCCGAATATCGTCGCGGACCGCTCCGCTTATGAGGGCGAAACGCTCCGCGCAAAGCTCACAAAGACCTCCTGGAACGTCCTGCGGTTTGCAAAATAAGACAGATTTCCGCCCGGTCAAAATTTTTTCCGAACGTGAAAGATTCCGCACCGCTCAATCGTATTGTCTATAGAACGATTTGAAACGGAGGAATCCACAATGAAAAAACTGCTTATCCTTGCCGCCATGGCCGCCGCGCTGACCGCCGGCAGCATGACTGTCTCCGCAGCGCCCGTCCGAAACGGCCCCGGCTTCTGCCGTGCGGCGTTCACGGCCTGCGAAGCCGCCGCCGAGGATGCTCTGGTCTGCGCAAACCGCTGCGGCCGGATCCAGAACGGCGGCTCCGCCGAATGCCCGAATGACGGCGTGCCCGCGCGAGACGGCACCGGTTACCGGGGCGGCAGAAACGGCGCGGACGGCGATTCCGCGAACACCATCTGCCCGAACGACGGCACGCCCGCACGCGACGGCACCGGCTACCGGGGCGGCAGGAACCGCGCGGACGGCGATTCCGCAAACGCCGCCTGCCCGAACGGCGGTACGCCTGCACGCGACGGTACGGGCTACCGGGGCGGAAGAAACCGCTGAGGCTGAAGAGGGGATCAACATGCGCAGCGAGCAGGAGGCCATACAGGCCATCGAGCGGTATGCGGACACCGTGCGGCGCATCTGCATGCTGCATCTGAAAAACCACGCCGATACGGAGGACATCTTTCAGACCGTTTTTCTGAAATATGCCCTCTACCCCGGTGCGTTCGAAAGCGACGCGCACGAGAAGGCCTGGATCATCCGGGTGACTGTGAACGCCTGCCGGGACCTGCTGAAATCCTTTTTCCGCAGCCGGACCGTCTCGCTCGACGATATCGGCGAGATCGCCTGCACGGACGAGCACCGCGAGGTGCTCGAGGCCGTGCTGGCCCTGCCCGCGAAGTACCGCGATGTCGTCTACCTCTTTTACTACGAGCAGTACACCGCCTCTGAAATCGCCGCGCTGCTGCGCCGGAACGAAAACACCGTCTACACGCAGCTCAAGCGCGCGAAGGCCCTTTTGCGGGAATCGCTGGGAGGTGATGCCGATGGATAAGAAGATTCAACGCGCCTTTGAAGACGTGCGCGCCGGCGAAGCCCTGAAGGACGGCACCGCAGCTTTCCTGCACGAAAAGCTGTATGCGCGCGCCCGCCGCACCGGGATGCGCCG
>URQJ01000199.1 GCA_900549945.1 uncultured Oscillospiraceae bacterium | reverse complement strand
GTGCTCACGCCCGCGCTCGACACGGCGGTCGGCGGCGAGCGGCCGTGCACCCAGCTTCTCGATGTCGCGGTGCGGGAGGGGCGCTATGCGTTCGGCTTCGACCGGCTTCGGCGGTGGATCCGCCTCGCGCGGGCATGCGGCATCGAAAAATTTGAGATCTCCCACCTCTTTACGCAGTGGGGCGCGGCGCATGCCCCGAATATCTACGTTTCGGAAAACGGCGTTCGGTCGCTGCGCTTCGGCTGGCATACGGCGGCCGGGGACCCGGAATACGCCGCGTTTCTCGGGCAGATGCTGCCGGCGCTGCTCGCGTTTTTTGAGGGCGAGGGTGTCGCGAAAAGCGACCTCATATTCCATATTTCCGACGAGCCGGGCGCCGAGCACCTAGAAAGCTATCTCGCGGCAAAATCGATCGCGGCGCCGCTGCTCGCGGGCTGTACGATCCGCGACGCGCTCTCGAACTATGAGTTTTACGCGCGCGGCGTTGTCGAGTATCCGATCGTCGCGACCGACCACATCGCGCCGTTTCTCGAAAACCATGTGCCGGACTTGTGGGCGTACGTCTGCTGCGGGCAGTGCGTGGACGTGGGCAACCGCTTTCTCGCGATGCCGCGGGGCCGCGGCCGCATCCTTGGCGCGCAGCTTTGGAAGCACGGCGCGGCGGGCTTTCTGCAGTGGGGCTTCAATTTCTGGTACACGGCGCTTTCGAAGGCCGTGATCGACCCGTTCCGCGTGACGGACGCGGGCGGCGCGTTCCCGGGCGGCGACGGCTTCTCCGTCTACCCCGGAGCGGACGGCCCGCTGTGCTCGGTGCGCCTCAAGGTGTTTCTCATGGCCCTGCAGGACCAGCGCGCGCTCGAGCTTTTAGAGAGCCGGAGCGGCCGCGAGGCGGCGCTCGAGTGCCTCGGCGCGGGGCGCGGTATGACGTTTTCCGATTACCCGCGCACCGCGGATTACCTGCCGCAGATGCGCGAAAGGGTGAATGCGGCGATCGCCGCCGGGCTGTAAAAAAACAGAGCTTTCAGGGCAGTGCTGTTTCCCTTTAGGGGGTACACATTGCCCTTATTTTGTGCTATAATCGAAAAGAAATCATTTTTATGCGGAGAGGTACGGCTGTTATGGCGAATTTCAGAATCGAGCTCTATGTAAACGCGCTGCGCCGGCAGGCGTTTTTTGACATGATGATCCCGAACGATTGCCGCGTGGACGCGCTGGGCGGCGCGGCGCAGGCGCGCACGACATGAATTTCTGGAGCGCCTATGTGGAAAAAATCATCCCTTGGATGTTCGGATAACCCCTTTACGGAAAGGAAAATCAAGATGCAGAGAGCAAACGAAACGACAGAAAAACTGCTTCAGTTCATCGACAAAAGCCCCTCGTGCTTCCACGCCGCCGAAAACCTCGCCGGCATGCTGGAGGCCGCCGGCTGTACGCGGCTTTCGGAAGGCCGGCCGTGGAGGCTTGAGGCGGGAAAGCGCTACTTCGTGCTGCGCAACGGCTCCGCACTGATCGCGTTCTCGGTGCCGCAGCGCTTCAACGGCGTGCAGATCGTCGCCGCGCACAGCGATTCCCCGACCTTCCGCGTCAAGACCGGCGCGGAGATCACGGTCGAGGGGCATTACAAAAAGCTCAATACAGAGGGCTACGGCGGCATGATCCTCTCCTCGTGGTTCGACCGCCCGCTTTCGCTCGCGGGCCGCGCCGTCGTGCGCACCGAAACGGGCGTAAAGAGCGTGCTCGTCAACATCGACCGCGACCTGCTCGTGATCCCAAGCCTCGCGATCCACATGACGCGCGGCATGGCCGACCAGAAGCTGAACCCGCAGGTCGATCTGCTCCCGCTGTTCGGCGATGAAAAGGCCGACTACACGGCGCTTGTCGCCGAGGCCGCGGGCGCCGCGCCGGAGGATATTCTCTCGAGCGACCTGTTCCTCTACCCGCGCCAGAAAGGCACGGCGGCGGGCGCGCAGGGCGAATTTATCCTCGCGCCGCGGCTCGACGATTTGCAGTGCGCGTTTTCGGCCGCCGTGTCGTTCCTCGCCGCCGAGAATGCGGAAAAGCTCAATATCTGCGCCGTGTTCGACAACGAGGAGGTCGGCTCCCGCACAAAGCAGGGCGCGGATTCCACGTTCCTCACCGACACGGTCTGCCGCATCCGCGCGGCGCTCGGCATCGGGGAGGCCGAATGGCTCGAAAAGCTGCCGGACAGCTTCATGCTTTCGGCCGACAACGCCCACGCCGTGCACCCGAACTATGCCGCGAAGTGCGACGAGACGAACCGCTGCTATCTGAACGGCGGTGTCGTCGTGAAGTACAGCGCGAACCAGAAATATACGACCGACGCGGTTTCCGCCTCGGTTTTCGGCGAGATCTGCCGCCGCGCCGGCGTGCCGGTGATGGCGTTCCACAACCGTTCGGACATGGCGGGCGGCTCCACGCTCGGCAACATCGCGAACGCGCACCTCTCGCTCAATACGGTGGACATCGGCATCCCGCAGCTCGCGATGCACGCCTGCGTGGAAACCGCCGGCGCGCTCGACACCGACTACATGGTGCGCGCGATGACCGCTTTTTATGAAGCCGACATCCGCCAAGAGGCGGACGGCGTTTATACATTCTGAGCCGGTGCGGGCGAAAGCGCCTGCGTACGGTTCCCCGTTCAGGAAGGGAAGGGCTGAAACATGAAGGAACTTTTAATGGGCAACGCCGCCATCGGCCTCGGCGCGATCCGCGCGGGCGTGGGCGTTGTGTCCGGCTACCCCGGCACGCCCTCGACCGAGGTGCTCGAGACGGTCGCAAAGGCGCGCCCGGGCGACGTCTACGTCGAGTGGTCCGTAAACGAAAAGGTCGCGCTTGAGGTGGCCGCCGGCGCGGCGTACACCGGCAAGCGCGCGCTGGTGACGATGAAGCAGGTCGGCCTGAACGTAGCCTCCGACCCGCTGATGAGCCTCGCGTACATCGGCGTGAAAGGCGGCATGGTCGTGCTCGTCGCCGACGATCCCGGCCCGATCTCCTCGCAGACCGAGCAGGACACGCGCACCTTCGCGCAGTATTCGAAGCTGCCGGTGTTCGACCCCGCGACGCCGGAGGAGGCGTATTACATGATCGGCGAGGCGTTTGACTACTCCGAAAAGTACGGTACGCCGGTGCTCTTCCGCCCGACGACGCGCGTCTGCCACGCCTGCGCCGTCATTGACGTGGAGGAGGGGCGCCGGGAAATCCCCGCGGGACATTTTGAAAAGGACCCGCGCTGGGTCATTTTCCCGAAGCTCTCTTTGCAGGCGCACGCGCGCATCGAAGCGCGCAACCCCGAGATCGCGCGGGACTTTTCCGCCTACAGCCGCAACGCCGCGGAAACGTACGGCGCAGGCGGCGCGCAGGCGAAGCGCGTGATCGTGACCGGCGGCGTCAACGCGATGTATGTCAAAGAGGCGCTGCACGCGCTCGGCGACCCCGACACGCGCGTGCTCAAAATCGCGACGCCGTTCCCATTCCCGGAATCGCTCGCCGAAAAATTTCTCGCGGGCGCTGAGGATGTGCTGTGCGTCGAGGAGCTCGACCCCGTCCTCGAGCGCGCGCTGCTGATGCTCTGCGGCAAGCGTCATCTGCCCGTTACCGTGCGCGGCAAGCTGACGGATGACGTGCAGGCGGCCGGCGAGAACACGAACGAGAGCGTAAAGGCCGTGCTCGCCGCCTACCTCGGCCTTGCGCAGCCCGCGGCGGCC
>URQJ01000198.1 GCA_900549945.1 uncultured Oscillospiraceae bacterium | reverse complement strand
GGCTTCCAGCTGTTCAAACGCCAAAATATAATCCGCCCCTCCCTCCTCAATGATGGGGGAAGCCACTTCCTTGCCATAACGCACATAGGTTACTACAGAACCGCCGCGCTGGCTCATGCCGTGCACTTCGGATACTTTCACGTCATAGCCGGCGCGCAGCATGGCGTTGCCCAGCAGGCGGCTGGCCAGCAGGGTACCCTGCCCTCCTACGCCGACGATCAAAACACTTTTTACCTCATTCATGTCATTTCTCCTCCTTGGAACCGATGGCCTGTTTCGGGCACAGTCCTTCGCATACGCCGCATCCCACACATTGGGTATGGTCGATGACAGCCTTTCCATCCTTTATGGAAATCGCCGGGCAGCCGATGCCCATGCACGCCTTGCAGCCGATGCACTTCTCCGCATCGACCGAAAGCGCCGGCTTGTGCTTCACGGTCTTGAGCAGCGCGCACGGGCGGCGGCTGATTACAACGCTCGGACATTCCGCCTGCAGCGCCTCGTGAACCGCCGTGCGCGTGGCCTTTAAGTCATACGGGTCTACGACGCGCACATCCGAAATGCCGACCGCGCGGCACAGCGCCTCGAGATCGACCGCGCTCGTCGGGTCGCCCTTGATCGTGTAGCCGGTCGTCGGGTTCTGCTGGTGGCCGGTCATGCCGGTGATCGAGTTGTCGAGAATAATCACCGTGGAGTTCGAGCGGTTGTAGGCGATGTCGATCAAACTCGTAATGCCCGAGTGGATAAACGTCGAGTCGCCGATCACCGCGACCGACTTCTTCTCCGCCTCAGCGCCGCGCGCCTTGTTGTAGCCGTGGAGCGCCGAAACCGAGGCGCCCATGCAGATGCAGGCGTCCATCGCACCGAGCGGCGCCGAAGCGCCGAGCGTGTAGCAGCCGATATCGCCGCTCACGTAAGCGCCCTCGCGCTTCAAGGCGTAAAAAAGCCCCCTGTGCGGGCAGCCGCAGCACATGACCGGCGGACGCACCGGGATGCTCTCCTCCACCGCCGCGCTCCCGCCGCGCGGAAGGCCGAGCTTCTCGGCGATCAGCTTCTGCGAAAACTCGCCGCAGCGCGGGAAAACGTCCTTGCCGATGACCGGCACGCCGATCTTCTTGCAGTGCGATTCGATGATGTCGTCGAGCTCCTCGATGACGTAGACCGTCTCGAGCCCCGCGGCGAAGCTGCGGATCTTCTCGACCGGCAGCGGGTTCACAACGCCGAGCTTCAGGTAATTCACCGTATCGCCGAGCGCCTCTTTCGCATACTTGTACGTCGAGCCCGCGACGATCACGCCGGTTTTCGCGCCGTTGTCCTCGATGAAGTTGAGGGCGCACGTCTCGGCCCATTCGCGCTCCGCCGCCGTGCGCTTTTCGACGACCTCGTGCTTCGGGCGCGCAAACGCCGGCAGCATGATATTCTTCGCCTGATTTTTCTCGTAAGGCCTGAGCGGCACGTCCTCGCGCTCCATCGTATCGACGATGCTGCGCGAGTGCGCGATGCGCGTCGAAAGGCGCAGGATGACCGGCGTGTCAAACTGCTCGGAAAGCGTGTAGGCGAGCTTTGTCATGTCGCGGCACTCCGCGGAGTCCGACGGCTCCAGCATCAGGAGCTTCGCCGCGATCGCGTAGTTGCGCGAATCCTGCTCGTTCTGCGAGGAATGCATGCCCGGGTCGTCGGCCACGCCGATCACCATGCCCGCGTTCACGCCGATGTAGCTCATCGTGAAAACCGGGTCAGCCGCCACGTTCAGGCCGACGTGCTTCATGCCGCAGAAGCTGCGCGCGCCGCCGATCGCCGCGCCCGCCGCGACCTCCGCCGCAACCTTTTCGTTCGGCGCCCATTCGCAGTAGATCTCGTCAAACAATGCGGCCGATTCCGTAATTTCCGTGCTGGGCGTGCCCGGATAGCTCGAGACGACGCGCACGCCGGCCTCGTACAGGCCGCGCGCTACGGCCTCGTTGCCCTGTAAAAGCTCCTTCAAATTGTTCATCCTTTCAAACCGTTCCGTTCGGAACCGTATAAATTGACTTCATTTTCAAAACCGTCTGCGGCCTTGGCAGACGCCGCCGCGCCGTCAGTCCTCAATGTTTCTCAGGTCGAGCACGCGCTTCGCCTTACCCTGAAAGCGCTCAAGGCTCTTCGGCTCCGCCAGCGTCACCTTTGTCTCGAGGCCGAGCACGCTCTTGAGCCTGTCGTGAATCGCGCGCTGCAGGGCCTCCAGCTCGCGGAAGCTGCCGAGCAGCGAGGCGTCGATCAGCTCCACCTTGACCTCGAGGTTGTCCATGTAATTCTTCCGGCGCACCACAAGCTGGTAGTGCGGGCCGATCTTGTCTGAAATCCCCTTCGTGCCGACGAGCACGCTCTCGATCTGCGAGGGGAACACGTTGACGCCCTTGATGATCAGCATATCGTCGGTGCGGCCCATCACCTTATCCATACGCGCGTGGGTGCGGCCGCATGCGCACGGCTCGTAGTGGATGCGCGTGATGTCCTTCGTGCGGTAGCGCAGCACGGGAAAGCCCTCACGCAGCAGCGTCGTCACCACAAGCTCGCCCGCCTCGCCCGGCGCCTTTCGCTCGAGCGTGTCGGGGTCGATGATCTCGGGCAGGAACGCGTCCTCCGCGAAGTGCAGCCCGCAGCGGCACTCGCATTCGCCGGAAACGCCCGGGCCGCCGAGCTCCGTCATGCCGTAGTTATCCGTCACGCGGATGCCGAAATTCTGCTCGATGCGCTCGCGCATCTCCGCCGTGCAGCCCTCGCTGCCAAGGATGCCGTGCCGCAGCTTGTACGCCGAAAGCGGGTATTCGCCTTCGCGCACCATCTCGCTCAGATAGATCGCATACGACGGCGTCGCCACAAGGCCGGTCACGCCGAAGTCGCGCAGCATCATAAGCTGCTTTTCGCTGTTGCCCGAAGACGCCGGGATGACCGTCGCCCCGAGTTTCTCCAGCCCGTAGTGCAGGCCGAGTGCGCCGGTGAACAGGCCGTAGCCGAACGCAATCTGGATGATGTCCGCATCCGTCACGCCGGCCGCCGCACACAGCCGCGCCACATTGTCCGACCAGTTGTCGAGATCGTTCTGCGTGTACGCGCCGACGGTCGGCTTGCCCGTCGTGCCCGAGGAGGCGTGGATGCGCACGATATCTTTCATCGGGCGCGCCAGCATGCCGAACGGGTAGTGGTCGCGGATGTCGTCCTTCGTCGTAAACGGTATGTACTGGATGTCCGAAAGCGCCTTGATCTTATCGCCCGAGGTAATCCCCGCGGCCTTCAGGCGCTCGTTATAAAACGGCACGTTGTTGTAGCAGTAGTCGACCATGCGGCGCAGCCGCTCGAGCTGTAAGGCGTCGAGGTCGGCCCGCTTCATCGTCTCTATATCCTTTTGAAAAAACATCAGATCACCTGCCCCGCAGCGGGGCGTCCTTTCTGCCGGCACCGGCCCTGCACGCGGCGGCAGGCCGTCCGTACAGCGAAATATCCCGCGCATTTGCCCGTGCCGCCTCCCTCTTCTTGCGTCACAGCATGGATTTACCACGTAAAAGCGCGAAATTCTCCTGTCATTATACCGTATTTTTTTCTACTTTTCAAGAGAAAGTACGTCATTCATCACAAATGGGAGACATTTTTCAAATTTAATGCCCCATCGCCTGTCGTAATCGCCCATCTCCAGCGTTTTGCGGCAGCATTCCGAGGTAAAGCGCGCCGCGCACCCACAGGCCGCGGGCAAGTCCTTTTCGTTCAAAAGCGCGCCGAGCAG
>URQJ01000197.1 GCA_900549945.1 uncultured Oscillospiraceae bacterium | reverse complement strand
TCACGCCGTCCACGCCGGAGAGGTCGACCGTGTCGCCGGAATGCGCCATCGCGCTTGTCAGCCGCGCCGTCTCGCGCGCCGTCATGCCCTGAAAGCAGACCGCCATCATCAGCGCCGAAAGCTGATAGTCCGGGATCGTGCCGTCCGCACACCCGCGCACGACCGCATCGATCTCGCCATCCGTCAGCGCGCCGCCGTCCCGCTTTTTTCGGATGATGTCCACCATATGCATAAAAACCGCCCCTTTCTCAGCGCAGGTCGTCGGGCGAGAAGCTCTCGGGCAGAAGCGCCGCGAGTGTGTACAGCTCCATGCCGCCCGCCTTTGCGAGTATGATTTTAAAATCGTCGGCGCAGAATTCGCGCATGACCTGCCGGCACACGCCGCACGGTGCGCAGAACGACGCGGGAGGTCCCCCGGCTTTGCCGCCCGCCACGGCGATTGCGGTAAATTTCCGCTCACCCGCGGAAACGGCCTTGAAGAACGCCGTACGCTCGGCGCAGTTCGAGGGCGTATACGCGGCGTTTTCGATGTTGCCGCCGGTGTAGATTTCCCCGCTTTCCGCGAGCAGCGCCGCGCCGACCGCAAAGCCCGAATACGGGCAGTACGCGGTTTCCCGCGCCTCGATGGCCAGCGCCGCGAGCCGCCGCGCGGTCTCCCCGCTCCACTCAATAGCCATGCTGCGCCTCATTTTTCAGGATCTTCACGAGGCGGGAGGTGCCGAGCCTGTCCGCGCCGAGCGCCAAAAAGCGCTCCGCGTCCGCAAACGACGAAATGCCGCCCGCCGCCTTGATTTTCAGTGTGTCCGGCGAGGCCTCGCGCATCAGCGCCACATCCTCGAACGTCGCGCCGCCCGCCTGAAAGCCCGTCGAGGTCTTGATGTAGTCGGCGCCCGCAGCGGCAACGACCGCGCACAGGCGGCGCTTTTCGCCGTCGGCGAGCAGACATGTCTCGACGATGACCTTGAGCGCTTTTTCGCCGCACGCGTCCTTCACCGCGCGGATCTCCGCCTCGACCGCCGCATACGCGCCGGCCTTCACCGCGCCGACCGGGATCACCATATCGATCTCGTCCGCGCCGTTTTCGACGGCGTCCTTCGCCTCAAACACCTTCGCCGCCGTCGTATTGTACCCGTTCGGGAACCCGATGACGGTGCAGATCTTCACGCGCCCCGCCGCATGCGCCGCGGCCGCCTGCACAAAGCGCGGCGGAATGCAGACGCTCGCCGTTTCAAACCGGATGCCGTCGTCGACGACATCGCGGATCTCGTCCCACGTCGCCGCCACGCCGAGCAGCGTGTGGTCGACATGGCTGAGGATTTCCTTTTCTGTCATGGCTTCACCGTTTCCTTTCGGTCTGTATTTCACTGCACTGTAAACGCTGTCCATTCAATATGGTTGTACTGCATGACGTCCTCTGCCTTTTTCATGCCGAGCTTCTCATAGAACGGAACTGCATTTTCATTGGCGATCAGATATACCGCAATGTCCTTTTCGCCGCCCGCGCTCACGCCAGCCGCAGCGCGATCTCCATCATCTGCGTGAACGTCGTCTGGCGCTCCTCGGCCGTCGTGCCCTCGCCGGTCAGCGGCAGGTCGGAAACGGTCGCTATAGCGAGCGCCTTTTTGCCGCAGCGCGCCGCGTTCATGTAGAGCGCCGCCGCTTCCATTTCAACCGCGAGCACGCCCATCTTCTTCCAGTCCTTAAGGCTGTCCGCGTAGTCGCCGTAGAACAGGTCGCTCGAGAGCAGGTTGCCGACGCGGTGCGGGACGTTCCGCTCGCGCGTGAGGGAAACCGCTCTTTCAAGCAGGCCGAAATCCGCCGTCGGCGCGAAGGTGCCGGGCAGGCGGTACTGCGCGGCGTAGTTGGAATCAGTGCAGGCGCCCATGCCGATCACGACGTCGCGCAGCTTCACGCCGTCCGCGATGCCGCCCGCCGAGCCGATGCGGATGATCGCCTCAACGCCGTAAAAGTTATACAGCTCATAGCTGTATATGCCGATGGACGGCATGCCCATGCCGCTGCCCATCACCGAGACGGGCCGCCCCTCGAACGTGCCGGTATAGCCGAGCATCCCCCGCACGGTGTTGAAGCACACCGGGTTTTCGAGGTACGTCTCCGCAATGAATTTCGCGCGGAGCGGGTCGCCGGGCATCAGAACGGTTTTCGCGATGTCACCCTTTTTTGCGTTGTTGTGCGGTGTCATGGTTTAAAGTCCCCTTTCAAAAAATTACTCTCTGTGCTCGACAACGACCGTCAGCATGACGAGATCGTCGCCGTCGGTATTTCGATGCTACGCGCCGAAATCAAGGTCGTAACGCGTGCCGTGCGAAAACAGCACGCCGTCCGTCAAACGGATGCGCAGGATACGGGTGTTCTCATCGCTGAAATCGTTGTGCCCGTTGTCGATCCACGCGGCGAACGCCGTGCGCAGCCTTGCGGCGAGCTCGGCATTCTCCGCCCTGCCGAAATAGCCGAGGTCCTCGCCCCGGCCGTGCGCCGTGAACCACTCGCCGGCCAGCGCCGCCTCCGGGTTCTCCCGAAGCTGCCGCATTTTGTTGGAAAGGCCGTGGGTGATCGCGTAAAACGCGCCGTTTTCATAATAGGCGTTCACATAGCGCACCTGCGGCCTGCCGTTTTCTACTGTTGCAAGCGCGAGGATATTGTCCCTTCCGAAGCGCTCCCGCAAGAGCGCCTCCGCCTCCCGGCTCCACCCCGCCATTGTTTTTCCTCCCTTTTGCCGTTTTTCCTACAGAAACTTCCAGCCCGCTGTCTCCGCATCCCAGCAGACCTCGCCGAACCCGTCGTCGAGAAATACGCGGAGCATCGCGTCGAAGCTCTCGGCGAGTCTGCACGTCTTGAGCGATGCGAGCGGCGCCCAGCGCGCCTCGCCCTCCGCGGAGGAGCGTACGGCGCCGGAAAAGCGGTCCGCCTTATAGAGCAGCACGACATAGCGCGTGCCGTCTTCGAGCGGGAACTGCTTCACGCCGCACAGGCGCGGGTTTTCCACCGTGACGCCCGTTTCCTCATAGACCTCGCGGATCACCGCGGCCGTGAACGGCTCGCCCGGCTCCACATGCCCGCCGGGAAAGACGATTCCCGGCCAGTTTTTATCGGCGCGGTCCTGCACGAGGACGTTCCCCGCGCCGTCTGTGACCATGCACATATTCGTGAGTACTGTTTTTTCGATGCCCGCCATATCCTCATTCCCCTGTCCGGTCATGCCGGAAAATTTTCCCAAAAGTCAGAGCGCAAAGCGCTCCATTCCATCGCAAAGAAGCCGCTCCACCGCGCGGCCGATGCGGTCGAAGCCGCAGAGCGTGCCCAGATTGCCCGGCGCAACGCCCGCGCCGAGCGCTAAAAACGGAATGTACTCGCGCGAGTGGTCGGTCGAGGGCGTACCGGGGTCGCAGCCGTGGTCGGCCGTGATCATCAGCACGTCGTCGGGAGCAAGCGCGCCGATGATCTCCGGCAGGCGCATGTCGAAATACGAGAGCGCCGCCGCGTAGCCGTCCACATCGTTGCGGTGGCCGTAGAGCATGTCAAAATCGACGAGGTTCACGAAGCACAGGCCCGTGAAGTCCTCCGCCATCGCGCGCAGCAGCGCGTCGACGCCGTCGGCGTTGTTTTTTGTGCGCACGGCCTTCGTGATGCCGCGCCCGTCAAAAATATCGGCGATCTTGCCGATCGAATATACCGTTTTCCCGGCGGCCTTCAGCCGGTCGAGCACCGTTTCGCCGGGCGGCGGCAGCGCGTAGTCGTGCCGGTTTGCCGTGCGCGTGAAGCGCCC
>URQJ01000196.1 GCA_900549945.1 uncultured Oscillospiraceae bacterium | reverse complement strand
GGCAAAAGCGCCCGCCGTGCCGCCGCCGAGCACAATGACGTCGTATTCGCCCGCGACAGGGATTTCCCTGCCGGGCATGTGCAGTCGATCCATTTCCATCCGTCCTTTCCAAAAGAGCTTCCGCCCTCCGCCGCGCGGCAGAAGGCGGAAATCATTTCCATTCGGTGTTATACTCAGCCTGCAAAATCCTTGTTGGCGTCGTAGAATTCCTGCATGGCAGCCTCTACCTCAAGTCCGCCGTTTGCATCCCAGTCCGCCTGCATCGCTGCGACGGCCTCATCCGGGTCTGTGCCCTCGACAACCGCCTTCAGGAACGAATCCGAGAACGCCTGATTCAGCGCCGTGATGTATTCCTGCACCTGCGGGGAGGTCTTGCCGTACGCCTCGATCGAGATCAGCGGCTCGTACTCCTCGACGCGGGCGTTCATGGCCTCGTATGCCTCGGCCATTTCCGGCGTCTTTCTGGCTCTAGCCTGCCACATCTGGAACGCAAGCAGCGGGTCGCTGAAGCCGGAGAGCTTGTCGGAGTTCGTATAGGCGTTGAAGTTGGTCGCGTCGTCGCCCTCGAAGATCGGGTAATAGTTGCCGTCGATCATCTCATAGGAGACGCCCTCCTCGCCGATATAGGTTCTGCGGAAATTATCCGGTTCGGTCAGGATGTTCAGCCAGTTGACGACATGCTCCGGGTTCTTCGAGTTCTGCGAGATGCAGGTGACGAAGTTCGCGCCCTTCATGATGTA
Source organism: uncultured Oscillospiraceae bacterium (assembly GCA_900549945.1). GTDB lineage: Bacteria > Bacillota > Clostridia > Oscillospirales > Acutalibacteraceae > Hominenteromicrobium. The sequence continues at coordinate 3,049 of URQJ01000196.1, read as the reverse complement.
GTGCGAGGGCTGCGTATCCGCATCCGGCGCAAGGTCCGTGACGAATTCGATCTTGCAGTCCGGGTTGCTCGTCGCGAGCGCGTTGACCATCGACGGAATGTCCCAGAACATCAGCGGCGCACAGGCGATCGCGTTGCCGCTCGCAAACTTCTCCTTCGAGTTGTCCGCCGTGTTGATCGGCATGTCGTTGTCCATCAGACCCTCGCTGTACAGCTTCTGCATGTAAGCGAGATACGCCGCGATCTGCGGGTGCTTGATCCTGTGGGTGTAGGTGCCGTCCACATCGTACCATTCCGCCTCGCCCATGCCGAACGCCGTGAGCAGCACCTGCATGAACGGGCTGGTCTTATTCGCCGTGAGCGGCGCAATGCCGTACTTTTCCTTCGCGGCCTCTAAAAATGCGGTGAAATCTTCGAGATTCGTCGGCAGCTCCATGCCGAGCTCCTCGAGCATATCGCTGCGCACGCCGATGCCGCCGGTGAGCATGCCGTAGGTGTTGTCGAGCGACGCCACCATGTTCTCGTGCGGCATGCCGTTGATGATGCCCGCGTCATTCGTAACGGACTTCCACGCGAGGTCGCTGACCGCGTTCTTGATGTTCTCGCCGTACTGGTCGAGAAGCCCCGAGAGGTCGATCAGCGCGTTCTGCTTCGAAAGCTGTGCGTACTGGTTCGGGGAGATCCGGAGCAGCACGTCGTAATCCGCGCCGCTGGAAACCTCCAGCAGCAGCTTCTGGTCCGCATTGTCGGCCGGAAGCGCGTACCACTTCGTCTTGTAGCCCGTGAGCTCCTCGGTGATCTTCCACGCCGGCTGCTCCTCATAGTCGTATGCCTGATACATGCTGAGGACCTTGAGCTCCGGCTTCTCGCCGGTCAGGATCGGGTCGTCCCCTGCGGCTTCGGACGACGAGCCGGAGGCGCTGCTCTCCGAGCCCGAGGAGGACGGATCCGCCGTGTTGGTGCCGCCGCAGGCTGCCAGGGACAGGAGCATCCCGGCGACCAGCAGCAGGCTGATCAGTTTCTTCATGGTTCTACTCCTTTGCTTTGAAAAATTTATGCTTGCAATAGTTTCCTATTGAACCATACCGGTATGCGGGCCGCATCAGCCCTTGACAGAGCCCACCGTGATGCCCTTGACAAAATACTTTTGCAGGAACGGGTACACGCACAAAATCGGGATTGTGGAAACGACGATCGTTGCCGCGCGGATATTTTCGCCGGACACGTTCATCGCCTGATTCACGTCGCTGAAACTGCCGGACGTATCCTGCAGGCTCGTCGCCTGCGTGACAAGGTCGAACATATACTGCTGCAGGGGCTTCAGGGAGGCGTCTGTGATGTACATGACGCCGGCAAAGTAGTTGCTCCAGTATGCAACCGCGTAGTACAGCGTGACCGTCGCCAGAACCGGCGTGGACATCGGCAGCACAACGCTGAAGAACACGCGCATGTTGGAGGCTCCGTCGATACGCGCCGCCTCCTCAATGACCTCGGGCAGCGTCTCGAAATAGTTCTTGATCAGGAACAAATTGAACGAGGAGAGCATGCCGGAGAAAATCAGCGCGAAGATCGTGTTCGTGAGCTGCAAGGTGCGGAACAGGATGTAGTTCGGCACCATGCCCGCGCTGAACAGCATGATAAAGACGAAGATGTAAAGGAAGAACTTGCGGCCCTTCAGATGCGGCTTCGAAAGCGGATAGGCCGCCATGACGGTCAGAAGCATTGCGCCGAGCGTGCCGACGATCGTGACCGTTACGGTAACGAAGAACGAGCTGCTGAACTCCGGCGTCGTCAAAACGTATTGAATCGTGCCCGTCTGAAATTCAACCGGCCAGAACAACACCTTGCCGGCGATTACATTGCCCTCGCTGCTGAACGCCTTTGAGACAAGGTTCAGAATCGGCAGCAGCATGATGAGGCCGACCAAAACCATCGCCGTGACATTGACAACATCAAATACGGATATATGCCCGCGTTTTTTAGCTTTTTCCATTTGCATTCACCCGGTAACTGCGTTACCAAATCCCCTTTCCGGTCGCCTTTCTCGCAATGAAATTCGAGGAAAGAACCAAAATCATAGAAATTACGGAGTTGAAAAGCCCGACGGCCGTGCCCGTACTGAACTCGAGCTTGCCGAGGCCCATGCGGTAGACGTACGTGCCGATGATGTCCGCCACATCGTATACGGTCGGGTTGTAAAAGACAAAGATCTGGTCGAAACCGGCGTTCATAATGTTGCCGACGCGGATGATGAGCATCAGCACGATGGTCGGCAGCAGACTCGGCACCGTGATGTACCAGATTTTCTGCATGCGCGTCGCGCCGTCCACATCCGCGGCCTCAAAGCATTCCTGATCGAGGCCAGCGATCGCCGCGAAATAAATGATCGAGCTCCAGCCGATCTCCTTCCACGCGTCTGCGATGACGAGGATGCCGCGGAATTTGCCGCTGTCCATCAAAAAACTGACGGGCTCAAGCCCCATGCCCGTGATGATCGAATTGATCACGCCCGTGGAGCCAAGGAACGAGACGAAAACGCCGTAGATGACGACCCACGAGAGAAAGTGCGGCAGATAGACGATGAGCTGCAGGCCTTTCTGGAATTTCGTGCTCCGCACTTCGTTTAAGAAAATCGCGAAGATGATCGGGAGCGGGAATGTGAATACGATCTTATACACGCTGATGATCAGCGTATTTGCAAAGGCCTGCAAAAACTCCGGCCTTTTGAACACCTGCTCGAAATACTTGAAGCCGGCCCACGGGCTTTCCAGTATGGAAAGGAATGGATTTCCGGGCACCTGAAACATATTGTAATCCTTAAACGCGATCAGGATGCCGAACATCGGCAGCAGGTGGAATATAAACACATACACCAGCGCCGGCACCAAAAGCAGATACAAATCGAAATTCTGCCGCAGGTATTTCAGCGTTCCGCCTTTCTTTTTCATTTTTGAGTATCCGTCCTTTCATGTTTCGAGACGCTTCAAACTGCGGTCTGTAGTAGTCAAGAAAAGTAGACACGAAAAATATTTATTTTTGATTTGCTTTTT